>CABQQJ010000058.1 GCA_902466275.1 uncultured Veillonella sp.
GTTGACACAAACGAATAAGCCGTCTTACTTCTCGTTCATCCTCAGCTTTAACAACTACCTTTGGTAAATAGCTATAGCAAGACGCATCAACGCCATATGCATAACGACGTAAATGATCGGTGTATACGCGACCTTTACAAATCTCATTTGCCTCTTTGGCAAAACGTTCATAATCTCTAATAAGTGTACTCACTTGTATTTCCTCCTATCCTTTCTTAAGGAATCTATTACTTTTAGTATACGCCGTTCTCATTCTCCTCACTATAATTATGCATAATTTATATCTCTTCTAATAAAAATCGATATGCATTACCCTTTTATTCCCTCAGTTGAAAGTACATCTCATTAGCATTATCATGTACCCATTTTTCCTCATATACAATCAAGAATCCTTATTTATTAAGCATGTATAGATATAGTCAGTAATTATATGCTAAAACCTCTCTAAATAACGATTCGTACTACCTATAATTCTATAGTAAATACATTACCAACATTATGCATAAAAATAGTATGATTTATATATTTTAAATTTTTCATTCTCATTTATAGTTCTCTATGACTTTTAGTTATACCCTTTTATAAAATGCTGAAAATACAGAAAGCCCTCTAATGATAAACGCTTACGAATCACCATTAGAGAGCTTTACTAAATTATGCTTATTAAAGATAGATTAATTATAAAACCATATTATCCCAAAATACCAGATTTAAGAATGAGGCGTACCGCCAATGCAAAGACAGCTATGCTCATGAGGGCGAGGATAGCTTTTGCTTTGAGACGTTTTGCAATACGAGCACCTACTTGAGCACCAAAGATAGCGCCAATACTAGTAGGGATAGCAATACTAAAAATGATGTGGCTTTCAATTAAATGTGTAATAACCCCCACCGTTGTTGATACGGCGAGAATAGATTGACTTGTAGCCGTTGCCATATGGGTAGGAAAGCCCATGAGATAAATCAAAGCCGGCACATGGATGAGACCACCACCGATACCAAAGATACTCGAAATAAAGCCAACAAAAAAGCTAATACTAATACCGATAGGTTTACTATAGCTCAACTGCTCAAGAGTAAGGCTTTCTTCCTTTCTTTCCCCTTTTCTAAAATTTTTAAAACCAATCAATACGGATGCACACAGCATAAAGCATCCAAAGGCAAACATAAAGCCTTTACCAGAGAACCATCCAGACATTTGGGCACCTAAAATAGCCCCCGGAAAGGTAGCAAGACTAAAGATGATAGCAGCGTTAATGTATACCTTTTTTTGCTTAAGATACGCTATAGATCCAGAAATGGCGTTACACATAACAGAAAAAAGCGATGTTCCTACGACCATGGACGGAGACCACTCTGGAAACCAGTACATAAAGAGAGGCACAAAGACAAGTCCTCCACCGGCACCGATGATGGTACCAATCATAGCAGCTAAAAAGCCAACTATGGTAAAAAATATATAGAATACCACTATATTATCAAGCACATTAACCCCTCCCATGCCGTTTGAATTATTGTTTCTCCATATATACAAAAGATAATCCCGTTTCATCCTGTATTTCTCTAACGGCTTTATACCCCATTTTTGTATATAACTTTATATTGATCCAGCTTTTCGTACATGTATATAATACACGCCGGTCTTGACTGCATTGTTCATCTACGAAAACTAATAACTTCCGAGCCAACCCTTGTTGCCGATAGTCTGGATGCACCATCAAGCGACCGACCTCTACTACGCCATCGTCATATTGATAACGAATGCCTCCGATTATCTTCCCCGCATCATCTACCATTTTATAGGTGTGCCATTGATTAAAAGTACCGCTATAATCCGCTTCTGACTCCATCAATGCAGGGATCAGTCGACTAGCAATCATTTCCGCTTCACTTTCAAAAGTAAGCAATTGTAATCGATATAATTCTAATATATCTGACTCGGTAGCTTTTACAATCTTCATCTACTAACACTCCTAGTTAGATTGGAAATACGCCTTCGCGGCTTTCAATCGGCCACGCTCACAAGAGACTTGTAGTTCGTCACCTGGTTCAAGTTTTACATCCCCTAACGGCACAATGTATGTTCCATTACGACGAATACTTACGATGAGTGTCCCCTCTGGTAATGCCAAGTCTTGTAACTGTACATCCGTATAGTTTGCCACCACAGGCACCTTCGTTTGAAAGAAGGTTTGCACCGATTCTAGATTGCTTTGACCACTCATGGCTTGCAACAAGGAATCGTAAATCGGCGGTTCTTTTAAAAGCTCCGCCACAAGATAGGCCACGAGCGTAACGATACCGATAGCATAAATATTAGAGAAACTATTCGTCATTTCAAGGACGAGCAAAATCGCCAAGATGGGGGTACGCATAGCTGCGGCCAACATACCACCCATGGCACAGATAACGAACTGTGGTACAAAATCAGGAGAAATAAGTCCTAAGGTTGAAAGTAAGCTTTCACAAAAAGCACCTGTTGCAGCACCAATTACGAGCATGGGCAAAAATATGCCCCCTTGAGCACCACTGCCATAGCAGAAGGTGGTAAGTAAAATCTTGCCTAATACGATGCCACCTAAGAGCAATACGCCATGAGATTGAAAGGCAAGCTGACCCACAAGGTCATTGCCCCCACCCAAGAGGAGCTGCGAATCAAAGCCAATGGCCGCCACTGCCACAAAGGTAAGGGCTAATTTCAAGAATCGAGAACATTTGAGCCAATCAAAGAACCTCTTGAAAGCAAAAATCATACGGCAGAATAACACACCACATAGCCCCATGATAACACCAACCATGAGCAGTATCGGGAAATATTCAAGAGGAACCCCTGAGGTCACCGTAAAGCCCAGCGCTGGTGTAAGTCCAAAGATACTAACTGTAATATAGTTAGAAATCAAAGTTGCCACGAAGGTTGGTACAACGAGATACGGATAAAAGCTTTTATGTACCTCTTCAAAGACGAACATCGCCCCCGATACGGGCGCACTAAAGGCAGCCGTCAAGCCTGCCCCCGCACCAGCAGAAGTCAAGATGCGCTGCTCACGTAGACCAGAATTCATCCAGTACGATACGATTTTCCCTGCAGAACCGCCGATCTGTACGGCTGGTCCTTCACGACCTACGGAAAAGCCCGCAAATCCAGTCAGTACGCCCCCGATCATCTTCGACACAAGCGTCCGATAAGGCTTCATATCAAAGAGGCCTAGCATCTCCCCTTCGATTTGAGGAATACCAGAACCGCCGGACAACGGTGCCCAAGTCAGTAATCGATCTACGATAAAGGCAAAAACGACCATAGCTACGAGCCAACCTAACGCCCTCTCCAGATTAATGCCCTCCATCAACTGCCAACGGAAATGCTCGGACTCTAAGATTAAATAGCGATATGTAGCCCCGCAAAACCCTGCCACAACGCCAACGACAGCGCCCTTTGCGATGAGCCCCGTTAAGAGTACGCGATTCATGGACATATCTGCCAAGGTAGAACTGCGCTTATTAAATTTCCATAATTTCATAACATCCTCCTTAGCACTGACCGAATCTGACGTATTATCTAATAATATACATATAATTGAACTATGTATTCATATCCTTAGTATACTTATGTAAACCACCATTTTCAAGAAAGGATTACGTATAAAAATAGCATTCTCACGGAACACAAGATCAAAGGTCTGAATCACAAAACAATAGATAGCGCTTTAAACACAAAGCTAGCCACCTCTAAAAAGAGATGGCTAGTTTTGTTAAGCAAGTGTGTAAATGTATTTTCTTTACACATTCGGAGGCATTTGAAATATGTAAAGACGCTAATTAGAATATGGAATCATAGATGCCGATTATTTCTTCTAAGGATGCGTCCCGTGGGTTACCAGGTGTACATGCATCGTTGAAAGCAGATTCAGCGAGGAATGGAATGTCTTCCCTTTTTACACCTGCTTCGCTAAGAGATTTAGGAATGCCTACGTCGTCAGCTAATTTTTGAATTACATCAATTGCAGCCTGACGATAGGTGCTTTCATCCATAGTATCTACATGCGGAACGCCCATAACACGAGCGATTTCACGGTATTTTTCACCTGTAGCAGGGGCATTGAATTTCAATACCGCTGTTAAAAGCATAGCACAAGCCTTACCATGAGGAATATCGTACACAGCACTCAATGGATGCGCCATAGAGTGAACAATACCGAGACCTACGTTGGAGAAGCCCATGCCCGCGATGTATTGACCTAAGGACATGGCTTCACGACCTGCATAATCACCAGCCACAGCGCTGCGCAAGGAACGACCGATGATTTCGATAGCTTTCAAATGGAGCATATCAGTTAGCTCCCACGCACCTTTTGTGATATAACCTTCTACGGCGTGTACGAGGGCATCCATACCTGTGGCAGCGCAAAGACCTGTTGGCATAGATGCGGACATATCAGGATCCACGATGGCAACGATTGGAATGTCATGAGGATCAACACAAACGAATTTGCGGTTCTTTTCAACGTCTGTAATAACGTAGTTGATAGTAACCTCTGCAGCCGTACCAGATGTAGTAGTAACAGCGATGATTGGCAAGCACGGATTCTTAGTAGGCGCTAAACCTTCAAGGCTGCGTACATCGGCGAACTCAGGGTTCGTAATAATAGTAGCAATCGCCTTGCTTGTATCGATCGGGCTACCGCCACCAACAGCAACGATAACATCGGCGCCAGCCGCTTTACAAGCCTCAACACCAGCCGTTACGTTTTCGATGGTAGGATTTGGTTTGATACCGTCGTAGACTTCATAAGCAATACCTGCCGCATCAAGCAAATCCGTAACCTTTGTAGCCACTTTAAATTCAAATAAATCTGGCGTAGATGTAACGAGGGCTTTTTTGAAATGGCGATTCTTAATTTCGTTCACAATCTCCTGAATCGCGCCTTGTCCAAAATAGGACGTACCGTTCAACATTATTCTGCGAGCCATATACTTCACTCCTAACAAAACAAACTATACAATAAAAAATAAACCGACAGAGAATCACTTTACTTATTAATTCTCTATCGGTTTAATAAAATCCTTGAAAGCTCGTTATGTATACACTATATATTTTTCTATTGTAACGATTCTAAAGTTTGTCTCCATTAAGTGTCAACTCAGATTCGCCGTCCATGAATAGTATTTCCACTGTCTATATTCGTGATATACTCTTAAAATTCCTTCCTTAAAATAAGAAATTCTAAGAAATTTTATTCATTTTCATAAGCAAAATCCGTTTCACCGATTCATCGAGTCGTTCTTTCGAGATACGACCGTCTTTCACGGCTTTCATAAGGCCGTTATAAGCCTCTTGCATGTGTTCGTATTCGTGACATACGAGCAAGATATCGCTACCTGCTAGGATAGATTGCACCGCCATATCGCCAAAGGTATAGTGATTTGCAAGGGCACCCATGTCCATATCGTCCGTTACCACAACGCCATTGTAGCCTATGTCCTTGCGCAACCAATCGGTAATAATCGCTTTCGATAAACTAGCAGGATGATCTGGATCGATTTGTGGGTACATCGCATGAGACACCATGATTGTATAGGTATTCGATTTAGACTGTTTGATAAGGTCTACGAATACCTTTGTGTCCTCTGAAAGCAATGTTTCTTTAGAGACAGGAACGATACTTGTGTCAGCGTGCAAGTCTACATCGGTCTTACCAATGCCCGGAAAGTGCTTATAGGAATACCACAAGCCCGCTTCATCGTAAGCCTTGCCAACGGCGCCTGCATAGCGAACGACCTCATCAGGGTTCGTACTAAAGGAACGGCCATAGGTTAAGCCCAAGTCCGCTATAGGAGCAAAGTTAATGTTGAATCCCAAGTCCTTTAG
>CABQQJ010000059.1 GCA_902466275.1 uncultured Veillonella sp.
GGAACTAAGATATGGAATCGAAAAATACGATGCTGCCATAAACACAAGACTTACGATAATCATACCAAATATAGCAGCCACTAAGTACGGCGTTAATCCGGCTAAATTCTTCTTAGTCGTAAGACCTACAATAGAAAAGGCAACGAAGAACGCCAATGCCCCAATCAATGCTGGTACAGTAGCTTCCATGATGCCATATGCTAACGAAACAAGTGATAAGGTAACGCCATTCAATGCACTATAGATGAAGAACATCGCATATAGGGACATAACATTGGCCTTATACGTGCGCATGCTAAACAAGAATACCACCGCTAATTCTGCAATCAATAAAATATTAAAATTGCTAGCTGCAAAGCGCGCCCAGAACGGATTCATTAGCGTCGCAACACCAATCCCTAATGTGGTCAACAAACCAACAACCATCCATAAAATGGAACCCTTTAATCGTTGCGATACAATACTTTCTACCAGTGCTACATCATTAGCATTTGGCGTTTGTGTCATATATGGATTCATAAGAACCTCCTTGCTATTTGTAGTTTATATAGTTTGTTATCTATCTATATATTATACTAAAAATTCTTATTCAACGCCATAAAAACACATTGTATAAACCCAAATCATAAAGAATTTGAGTCCTTCTACCTGACTAGTGACCCACTTGCCGTTATCATTCCAAAATCCAGCCCTCTAGCGAAGGAAAAAGAAATTCGTTTAGAAATGCTAGCTGATGAATCCTTCGTATTGCACAAAGACGACTTTAACTTGCATGACGAAATCATCAAAGCTTGTAAACATACTGGTTTCCAACCTCATATCGTATTTGAAACAAGCCAACGTGATCTCATGTTACAAACGGTTAGTGCAAACCTTGCTATCGCATTATTACCATCTCGCCTCTGCCCTGAGGTAGGTGAAAATACAGAGGTTGGTTCTAAGGTTGTCGTAAGACCTCTCGTACCTGAAATTATTCATACTCTTTATGTAATTTGGAAAAAGGGTCATTACCTCTCCCACGCTTCTCGCTTGTGGTTAGACTTTGTAAATTCCAAATTACCATTACCTGGATTACAACTCGAGGATCGTCAATAATGAATAAACCATCTGGGCTCGCATCTAAATTGCGGGCCCTTTTGAAAGCTAAAGAAGCTCCCATGTGGGGCGTTATCATTGTGCTGGTTATCGTTATCATATTCCAGCAAATACAAATCTCTGAATTACAATGGCGTGTCGATGAAGACCACGATGGCTCTACCATTGACAGTGTAGCAGGTCGTCTTTACATTCTTGAAGGGATGGCTAATAAGCATAGTGATCAACTAGACGAAATCCTAAAAGATATTCGTCAACTACAAAATGACGGTGCCAAGTACGACTGGGAACTAAAACAATTACAATGGTTACATCCAGAACTCAAAGTACAACCACCAGAGGCAAACCCACGCCCATTCAAATCCACAGATCTAAACCTCGATATGAATCCTGGGAAAGTGCCTGATGTAACAAAACAAAATCAATAAAGAAATCAGGAATAAATAAAAGCACCTTACATACCTACAAAAGTCATCACAAATGACTCTTCTCATAGGATATAAGGTGCTTTTATCGTTATTCTATTATAGATTTAATCACTAGTTTTCCCATACGTCTCTGCAATGACAAGTTGCTTCTACTTGCGATACGCTTCTAATTTATATGCATATTCACTTAAAAGCTCCTTTGAATAAATTTTTTCATTTTTTGAATCTCTAACTTCTTTCCAAATAATAGATGCTACTTTTAATTTATTCGAATAATTGCCACTACATTCGTCTGCACAAAAATCCTTAAAAAATTGATTCCATTGACAAACCGAATTGTCATACTTTGCATAATCTGATTCACCATAATATACTTTCAGCAAATCTCCAATAGTAAAGCTTATATTTTTTTCACTTTTTACTTTTCTCCAAGCAGTAGCCATATCAGCATTAAATTTAAATCGTGAAACACCTGTTAAATCAGAAAAATATTCTCTAAACTTCGTATTAAAAGAAAAATTACATTCAAGTAATGGTGTATCTAAAGTAATATTTTCCACTTGTTTTTTTCTATTTTTTATTGATGATTTTTTAATTAAATTGCCTTTAAAGTACTGCTCAATAATATGATTGAGTTCTTGTTTTATTCCCCTATATTCTAATCCTAATGATTTACATATTTGTGAAAGTTCATCACGATACCAATAATATTTATTAAATTCATCAAATGATGTAATTTCATCAAACTTAGGTCTACACTCTTTCAATATTCTGTCTCCTCAAGTTTAAATAATACTATTTTGTAAATTGTAACATAAAATTGAATAGTATCCAAAATCACACCATTGAAGCATTCGTTAAATATTTTCCTATTAAGTTGTCTATAATCTAGTTATCTATAATATAGCTCTACTTAATCCTCTTTATGTTCCATAGATTTTGGAAGTGTCAAAATTAATAGACCAGCAAGGAACATACAAGCCCCCATTACATAGTAACCATAAGCAAAGCTACCAGTGTGACCATTGATGAATCCAAGCATATAAGGACCTACCCAGCCCCCCATGTTACCTGAAGAGTTAATGAGTCCCATCGCCCCCGCTGCAGCAGCGCCAGATAAGAAGGTTGTTGGCATGGTCCACCATACACCCATACCACCGTAAACACCTACTGCAGTTAAGCATATAAAGAATAAGCTAACTTCTGGAGATGGACTGTGTGGTGTTGCTAAGAAACCAATAGTACCAATGAACAATGTAGTAGCAACATGCCAACGTTTTTCATTGCGCTTTTCAGAAGAGTAACCACAGTATATTTGTACAAGTAAGGCTGCTGTCATTGGAATAGCAATAGACCACGCTACCACACTTGGTGGCCATCCAGATAAGCTTTTAAGAACTTGAGGCATCCAAAAACTAAAGCCCCAGAAACCAATAACCCACAAGAAATAGATTAACGCTAAACGCAATACTTTTGGGTCTTTTAACGCTTGCCAAATAGTATATTTCTTTGCGGCTTGCTTTTGTTGCTCTTCTTTTTCAAGCTCGGCTTTAATATATACCTTTTCTACATCAGTTACCCAAGATGCATGTTCAGGACGCTCTTTCATCCAGAATGCGAAAATGAACGCAAAGATCACAGCAGGAATAGCTTCAACGATAAAGAGTGTACGCCAACCATGTAGACCAAAGAACGTTGTATCCAATAAAATACCTGCCAATGGCCCACCAATGATGTTAGAGAACAATAAAGATGTCAACATCAAGGAGATTGCCTTCGCTCGCTCCTTTGGCAAGAACCAATTTGGAATGAGTAATGAATAAATTACAGGATATAAAGAAGCCTCACATAGACCAAGTAAAAATCGATAAACATAAAATTCCAACTCAGTGGTCATCGTCGTCATAAGAATACATACGAGCCCCCAACTAAACATGATACGCGCCACCCAATGCATAGCATTACAACGAGCTGCAATTAAAGATGCAGGCACTTCAAACAAAACATAACCAATAAAGAAAATGCCTGCCCCCATACCAAATACTTCTGGCGTCAACCATGGTAAATTCTCCTTCATAGTCAAGCCTGCATAAGCAATGTTAACGCGATCCAGGAAGGCAATAATAGAAACAATAAACAATGGTAAGACTACGTGAAGCATACGACGTTTCGTAAAATCTCTGAAATTGATATCCCCACTTTGAGGCTCTAGTGTAGATGAGTTCATATAATTCCTTTCTACTTATTAAAATATTACATACTTTACCATCTTAAAAGAACAAACGTCCTCTGTCAATGGAATTTTATAGAGTATAGAAATAACAAATAGGAATAGTAAAACCAAAATAATGACATATAAAATAGAAAAGGTATATTCGCTAGAAATGACTGTATAAAATAAAAAAGCACTTTATAGTATGAATATATCTCTATCACAAGAGAAGAAAATACTATAAAGTGCTTTCATATTAATTAGTCTTAACAGGATCATAATCAGCAGGCACTGGAGCAACGATACTCACAAAGACAATATCTTCCGTTCCAGTATTTTTTGCACCATGACATTCACCCTTTTTAGATACTATAACTTGCCCCTTTGTAAAAGGCACCTCTGTATTAGGCGTTGGATAAAATACACCCTTGCCTTGCAATATAACCCATATATCATCAGAGTGATGATGATAATGTTTTGGTAAGGTTTGACCAGGTTTAATAACCCATACTGAACCACCTGTGGAATCAGTTTGATAAAATGGCGTCCTAACAGCGTTCTCCAAACTTTCAACTTTCACAAGTTCCATATCAAAAACACGTTGATCACTCATAATGCTCACACCTTTCATTGATTAACAACTACCGAGTTCCAGATGCGTATTCACCCATATTAATATCTAGAACCTCTCGAACGGGCTGGATTAAAGAATCCTCGTATTGAACCTTCCACTGAATATCCTGATTCATCTCGCCATTTTGTAACCCCGCAATGGTTTCCCCATCACCTATTATATTACCATGTTCGAAAATATAATTCAACACATTATAAGCATGAAATACTACATGATTAGGATCTACACCGTGAAAGTGATACTGTAAATCAGGTAAAAATAATGTACTCATACCCACAGAATCTACCATCATATCATTGGTACCTTGAATACTAAAATAACGCACATTTACAGCATAATACATGAAACGAGTCACCTCTTTATCAGGATGATTTTCAATCGATTCTCGACTTAAGAACTTACGAGATGGTCCAAATACAACGGCTTTACAAGAGGGATATAATTCTAGTAATGCATCTACATACTTTACAAGCATATCTGCACGTTCTTTGGCCGCTAAACCAGAGGCTAACATATCCGTAGCAAACACCCTGTATTGGCACTCTGCTAATAACTCATCCACATTTGGACAATCCCATACCTGACTACGATCAAAATCATCTAATACAGGCTTATCGATTTTCTCACAATTCGTCACCATTAACGTCGGTGAAATATCTGCATCAGTATCCTCGTAATGCACCTTATAATTCTGAGGTGCAAAACCTGCGGAATCACGACGATGATCAAAACAATCCACAGGTCCTAAATACTTTGTGAGTACCTCTACCATTGTATCGCGGCCAGGCATATCACACTGCTCTGGCATCAATAACTCAACGAAAAAAATACCACCTGGTCGGACTGAAGTATCTGTTAAATCTTGTTTAAAAACTTGGCTCATATGCTCTCTCCTCATTTTTAACTATTTTTCTGACGAGTGTATTAATTTATACCATTTTACAATACTCTCAGGGATTAAAAAGCTATTACTTTCTATTTTTTCTTTTGTCCAACTATAAAGTTCATCTGGAGAAATACTATGTATATTATCTATATGAATATCATCTTGAACCATGCCTTCAGATGTAAATAAATATACTTCTTTATTCGGATTGTCCTTAATCAGCTCTATATAATCATTAGAGTTTAATTCTTTATTTCCTTTTTTCACTTGAGGATATGCCAATTTACCATTAAGTGGGTTAACTAATACACATTCATATAACTCAGTAGCTATCTTATTAGTAGATGGAATTGCAATATAATTCGCCTTATCATATAAATATAAGCAAACCAAATCCTCACAATCTGATGGAGATAGGCAATTATAAAATAATTGTTTTAAAGATTCATTAGACTCAACATTTACATCTAAAGGTTTTCCATTATAAATAAAAGAAGCATACTCATACATATAAGCTTTTCTTACACGTTGAAGAGTTCTACCTTGAATAAATGCTGTGGCAATAACACCTGGAACTTGACTCTCA
>CABQQJ010000060.1 GCA_902466275.1 uncultured Veillonella sp.
TGAGCATTTCTTTACCTATATACAGACAGGTAAGCCTTTTGTCACTCTAAAAAGTGCTATGTCACTAGATGGGAAAATTGCTACATCTACTGGACAATCTCAATGGATTACAAATGAGTCCTCTCGTCGCGATGGACATGTGTTGCGTGCCACGCATGATGCCATGCTCGTTGGAATTGGTACAATTTTGGCAGATAATCCACAGTTAAATTGTCGTTTAACGGATAGTGAATTATCAGATGCGTTATTAGATAAAAGCATACTTGATGAACCGATTACGATTCATCAACCAGACGTAATTATCTTGGATAGTCTTGGTAGAACACCTACTACTAGTCGCGTCTTTGAAATAAATAATCGCAAGATTCATATATTCGTATCTAAAGGTTGTCCTAAGGATCGGATACAAGTATTAGAACAAGTTGGTGCTCAAGTAACCGTAGTAGAATCTATTTCTACTCGTAAAAGCAAGAGCACAGACATTGTCATAGATATTAAGAAATTATCTATCGATGATATTCTTACAAAACTAGGTGAACTAGGTTACACATCTATTCTTGTTGAAGGTGGATCTGCAATTATCAGTTCCTTTGTGGAAACGAAGAACTTTGATAAGGTCGTAACATATATTGGAAATACCATTATTGGTGGTAACGATGCAACACCAGCTGTAGGAGGTCGAGGTTTTGAAAGTTTAAAGGCTTCGCCACAACTAACTTTCACCAAGATTAAAGTATTAGATAATAACATTCGCATTGAAGCGTATCGTCAAGGAAGGAGGGGCGCTTATGTTCACGGGAATCGTTGAAGAAATTGGCCGCGTCGAGAACATTAAAAAGGGCCCTAAATCCTTAGCCATAACAATTCGAGGAGAAAAAATTTTTAGCGATTTAAAAGTTGGTGATTCCGTAGCTGTTAATGGGGTGTGCTTGACGGCCACAACGATTGGCAATAGTATATTTACAGCGGATGTGATGCCAGAATCCATTAAGATGACTACGTTTACTAATTTGAAAGTCCATCAACCAGTCAACTTAGAGCGAGCTATGCTTGCTAATGGTAGATTTGGTGGTCACATTGTGGCAGGTCACGTAGATGGGACGGGCCGCATCATTAATCGGGAACAAACGGATAATGCTATTATCTTTACCGTAGAGGCCCCTAAATCCGTAATGGATTACGTCATCTATAAGGGCTCTATTACCATCGATGGTATTAGCCTCACCATCATGCGACGAACGGACAGCAGTTTTTCCGTATCTATCATTCCTCATACCTTGGGCGAAACTATTTTAGGATCTGCCCATATTGGTACAGAGGTTAATTTAGAAACGGATATCGCTGGTCGATACATTCGTCATTTTATGAATCTTGGTAGTGAACCTACCGAAGAAAAGCCTAAAAAATCTATGCAATCCCTCTTAGTAGAGAATGGATTTATATAAGTAAGGAGCGTTCCTATGAGCGAACAATTACATTCTATTAATGAGGTCTTACAAGACCTTAAAGCTGGTAAACCTGTTATTATCGTTGATGATGAAAGCCGTGAAAACGAAGGCGATCTTATCATCGCTGCAGAGTTTGCTACACAAGAAAATATTAACTTTATGGTTAAATACGCACGTGGTATCGTATGTACACCTATGCGTCGTGAAGCCTTAGAAAAGCTTGGCATCCCTGCAATGGTTGCTAAAAATACAGACAATCATGAAACTGCTTTTACCGTTACTGTTGACCATGTAGATACTACAACAGGCGTATCTCCAGCAGAACGTGCTTATACAATTTTAAAATTACTAGATCCTAATGCTAAGCCTGAAGACTTCCGTCGTCCTGGTCATGTATTCCCTTTAGTATATAAAGAGGGAGGTGTTCTAGTACGCCAAGGTCATACAGAGGCATCTATCGACCTTTGCCGATTAGCAGGTCTACAAGAGGCAGCTGTTATTTGTGAGATTACAAAAGATGATGGCGATATGGCACGTTTACCGGATCTTATGGAATTTGCTAAAGAACATGACTTGAAAATTGCTTCTGTAGCAGAACTTATAGAATATCGTAAACAACATGAAGATATGGTTGAGCTTGGTGCTTGTTCTAAGTTGCCTACTAAATTTGGTGATTTTAATATCTTTGTATTTAAAAATGAATTAGATCATAAAGAGCATTTAGCTATCGTAAAGGGCAATGTTCAAGATTGTAGCGATGTGCTTGTACGTATTCATTCTGAATGTTTAACAGGCGATGTATTTGGTTCTAAGCGCTGTGATTGTGGCGAACAATTAGACAATGCGTTGCGCGCTATTGAAAAAGAAGGCAAAGGCGTTGTTGTATATATGCGACAAGAGGGCCGTGGCATTGGTTTGACCAATAAAATTAAAGCCTATGCATTACAAGAACAGGGCCTTGATACAGTAGAAGCAAATGAACAATTAGGCTTCCCTGCAGATATGCGTGAATACTCCTTAGCGGCTCAAATTATCCGTTTCTTGGGTATTAAAAGCATCCGCTTATTAACTAACAATCCCGAAAAGCGTCATGGCTTAGAACATTGGGGAATCAATGTAACTAGCCGTGTACCACTCATCATTGCTGCAAATAAATTTAATGCAGGCTATTTAAAAACAAAAGAAGAGAAAATGGGTCATATGTTAGAAGACTAATTAACTTTCACCATATAACTCGGTCGTTACATATATATTTCCTTAGATGGAATAGAGGAGGTCAACATAATGATGGTTCAAGAAGGTAACTTATTAGGTACTGGTAAGAAATTTGCTATTATTGGTTCTCGTTTTAACGAGTTCATTACATCTAAATTAATTGGTGGCGCTGAAGATTGCTTATTGCGTCACGATGTAAAAGAAGAAGATATTACAGTAATCTGGGTTCCAGGCGCTTATGAAATTCCATTGATCGCCAAAAAAGCTGCTACATCAGGTCGCTTCGATGCAGTAATCTGTGTAGGTGCTGTTATCCGCGGTGCTACAACTCATTATGACTATGTATGTAATGAAGTGGCAAAAGGTATTGCTCATGTTTCTTTAGAAACAGGTATTCCTGTTATGTTCGGTGTAGTAACTACTGAAAATATTGAACAAGCTATCGAACGTGCTGGTACTAAAGCTGGCAATAAAGGTTACGATTGTGCTATGGGCGCTATTGAAATGGTTAACCTTATCGATCAATTCTAATAATTACATAGTAAACACTCAGTATCTTATGATGCTGGGGGTTTTTATATTATCGAAAATATGTTCTTTTAACTTAAAGTTAGAGTTGACGAACATATATTCCCTGTTATTGAAAAGTAAATCTATGACATGATATACTATAAAAGCACTATTAAGTGTGCATGATTTATTAATTAGAAATAAGGAATGATAGAATGGATTATATAAAACGTTTTACAACCCGAGAAGGGGTTCGTATGTCTTTAGCTGTAACAACCGATACAGTTGAAACAGCTCGTGTACGTCATGATTTATGGCCTGTAGCAACTGCGGCTCTTGGTCGTGCTATGACAGGCGCTATTTTATTAGCTGGTGATTTTAAAAATCATGAAAATGTAAGTCTTCGTATCAAAGGTGATGGCCCTCTAGGCGTTGTTCACGTAGATGCTTTTGCAGATAATACAGTTCGTGGATATGTGGATGAGCCACATGTAGATGTACCTTTAAAGCATGCTGGTAAGCTTGATGTTGGTGCTGCCGTAGGTCATAATGGGGAAGTGCAAGTTACGCGATTTACACAATTGGCGCAAGACTATACTTCTACAAGCCCGATTCAAAGTGGTGAAGTAGCAGAGGATTTGGCATATTATTTATATGCATCTGAACAAGTACCGTCTACGATTAGTTTAGGTGTATTAGTAGATCCAGATTACCATACGGTTGTAGCTGGAGGTTTTATCGTACAAGCCTTACCGGATGCTACAGATGAAGCATTAGCACAAGTAGAAAAGAATATTAATGAACTTGGTCCTATTACAGAATATTTGAAAGCAAATCCAGATGGTAAAGGTCTTATGGAACGCGTTCTTGATGGCTTAACTGTGAATGAAGTATATAATGAACCAATTCATTTCCAATGTCGTTGTGGTCGTGATCGCTTTGCCAGTGTGCTAATGACATTACGTGAAGAAGATAAGAATGCTATTTTGGAAGATGACGTAACAGAGCTTGTTTGCCATTATTGTAATGAAAAATATCATTTCACACGTGAAGAGTTACAAAATATGTTCACTTCAAAAGGTCCAATTCAATAAAAACTTTATAATATGTAGAAAAAATACAGGCTACTAGGTTTTTCCTATAGCCTGTTTTTCTATTCTATGAGAAAATAAAAGATAGAGTTATTAATAATAGGAGGTCACAATGAGTGCAATTGGCGTAATTGGTGGTACTGGTGTTTATGATCCGTCCATCTTTGAAAATATTCATGAAGAATCCTTAATGACACCATATGGTGAAATAGATTATGTACAAGGTACATACCATGGGAAAACTGTAATCTTTGTAGCTCGTCACGGCAAAGATCATACAATTCCTCCACACAAAATTAACTATCGTGCTAATATTTGGGGCCTCAAAAAACTAGGCGTTACATTTATTATCTCCACGACAGCAGTAGGTTCTTTAAATGAGAACTTTAAGCCAGGTCATTTTGTGTTGACTGACCAATTCTTAGATTTCACAAAGAACCGCATCACTACGTTTTATGAAGGCGGGGACCGTCCAGTGGCACATCTTGATGTAACAAATCCTTACTGCCCTGAGTTGCGTGATATTCTTCAAAAGGTGGGAACGGGACAAGACCTTACTATTCATAACGGTGGTACTTATGTATGTACGGAAGGTCCTCGTTTTGAAACTCCTGCGGAAATTAAAATGTTCCACATGCTCGGTGGCGATACAGTAGGTATGACAAATGTACCGGAAGTAAATTTAGCGAATGAAGCTGAAATGGCTTATTCGACGATCTCTATGATTACCAACTATGCAGCAGGTATTTCTGAATCTGCTTTGACACATGCGGAAGTTGTAGAAATGATGGGCAATATGGCGGCTCAACTAAAATCTCTTATCTTAGGTGCTATTGATGCAATCGATGTAGATGCTCGATATGATGCTCACAATCGTATGCATGAATATGGTGGTTTTAAATTATAATCCATTCATCCTAGAAAACAATAGTTCATCGAAGGAGACGCTATGATTAATATTGAATGGCGTAAAGATACGCTGGTACTATTAGATCAAACTAAATTGCCTACTGAAATTACATACGTTCACTGTACAGATTGGCGCCAAGTAGCCGAAGCTATTAAAATGCTTCGCGTCCGTGGCGCACCTGCTATTGGCGTAGCTGCTAGTTATGGTCTCATTTTAGCTGCTATGGAAGCAGGACGTTTAGAGGCGCCATTTAGTGAACAACTTACAAGCTTATATGAGTTTAGTGAGATCTTAAAAGAAACTCGCCCTACGGCAATCAACTTAGCTTGGGCTGTAGATCGTGTCATTTCTCTTGTGAAAACTAATGTTGACAGTATGTCCTCAATGAGTGAAGTAGTAGACCTCATTACAAAAGAGGCTATTATCATTCACGAAGAAGATGTGTCTTTGAATAGACGTATGGCCGAAGCAGGGGCTACATTATTTGAAGGCAAAAAGAATATTCGCATCTTAACTCATTGTAATGCTGGTGCACTAGCTACAGGTGGTTTAGGTACAGCACTTGGTGTTGTCCGTAAGCTACATAAAAATGGTCAATTAGAACGCGTATATGCGGATGAAACACGTCCGTTATTACAAGGT
>CABQQJ010000061.1 GCA_902466275.1 uncultured Veillonella sp.
GACCTAAATGTTTCAAGAACAAATCTTGTACATGTGGATTTTCCCCAAGCCCTTCATTCCAGATATCAACATTGTAGCCTTCCTCAGCGAGTAAAGCATAAATGGAATCGGAGCGTTCACCGCCAAGGTAATCCATTAAATGTGTAGAACCTATGAGAGCCAATGGTACAACTAATAAATCTTTATGCCCCATACGATCCAAGAAAGTAAGCGCTTGTTTAAAAGTAGGGAAGCCATTTGTAGTAAATACTACTACGTTTGGTGCTACGCCATACATCGCTTTTAATTGCAATGTACTAAACTCTAATTGATTTTGACCATTCGCCATGAGCACAACAGATTTATTAAGTGCTTTTGTATTAACGTGACGAACAATGCTTTCTAATGTTGCTTCATAATCATCGGCATAATTTTTTACACCTAAAGAAGTAAGCAATGGTTTACCGATATTCACCTGGCTAAAACCATATTCATTGCTATGTAAAAACTTTAATGCTTGTTTACGCATTTGTTGGTAACACTGATCTGCTACCAATGTTACAGATTGAATGTATACCTCATCGATGCCCATGCGAGCAAAATCCTGCATAGCCTCTGTGAAAGAAGAAATCTTATCTTCGTATTTCTCATTCCACTTCTCTACTAATGCATCAGATAAGAATACACGGCGTACCTCCATATCGCTATACATGGAACGTACTTTTTTCTCTATACTGCCGATGGATTTCTCCACAGCATCTTGATAAATTGATCCAAAGGATGCAATAATTATGCCTTTCATATGTGACCTCCATATCGCTCATACATGATACAACCCTCATAACTGAAAATTGTTATCAACTACTATGTAATAATAGTACAAGATTAATCTATAGAAGTCAATGAGAAAAAATATCAAAATTAATATTTATAACGATTAATTTAATTGTAGTAATATTATGGGGCCCCATCAAAATAATCCTAAATAAAATTACTTATATATTCACATATTCATATCCTTATAACCAACAAGAATATAATTATAAAATGTACTATCATACTTTATTCATCACATTAATTTATTAAGGATTTCTTAATTTCTCTATACTTCTAGGGGTATAGGGTTTATTGACACCCCTTTTCCCCTTTGCTACGATTGAAATAAGGTTATATATATGCGATGAATCAATAGTAATCAAATAATAGAACTATGTAAATAATTGCATATTAGTGTAGTTATAGTTATAGATAGGAGTATAGAAATGAAAAAACAATTAGCTTTAGCATCCGCTATTCTAGGTCTTGCAGTATCCTTTGGTGCACCAGTTGTATCTAATGCTGCATATCAATTAAATGAGGAAGTAAAAGATCCTACACCAGCATTGAAAGAAGCCGCTGCAATTGGTGTTCGTACACACAATACTGAAGCTTTACAAAACTTGCCAAACAAAGATGCTATCGTTGTTATGAGCTTTGGTACAACTTATAAAGATACTCGTGTGAAAACAATCGATGCTACTGTAGATGCTATTAAAGCAGCTCATCCAAACACAAAAGTAATTACAGCTTTCACAAGCCATATTATTCGTGATCGTATCCAACAAAAAGAAGGTATTACTTACCCAACTCCTGAAGAAGCATTGGCTGAACTTAAAAAAGACGGTTACACTCGCGTTGCATTAGCATCCCTTGATGTAATTCCTGGTATGGAATATAACTACGATGTAGCTGTTTATAACCTTTACAAAAACAACTTCAAAAAAATGACATTAGGTACTCCACTTATGTACTGGATGGGTCAAGAAAACCAAACTGACCAAGTTATTGAAACATTAAAAGCTGTTCAATCTCAATTCCCTAAATTAGGCAAAGAAGACGCTCTTCTTATCATGGCTCATGGTACTCCAGATCCTTCCAATGCTTACTATTCTGTAATTCAAGACCGTATCCATACTCTTGGTATGAAAAATGTATTCGTCTACACAGTAGAAGGTACTCCAAATCTTGAACAAGTTATCCCTCAATTGAAATTACATGGTATTAAACATGTTACATTGATGCCATTCATGATGGTTGCAGGCGACCATGCAAATAATGACATGGCCGGTGCAGAACCAGATTCCCATAAATCCATCCTTGAAAAAGAAGGCTTCAAAGTTGACACTTACATCCATGGCTTAGGTGAAAATCCTAACATCCGTAACTTATTCGTTGAACGTGCTAACGAATCTTGGGACGCATTACAAAAATAATCAATCTACAATTTAACTAGTATCGTTATATAACGTACATAGGAGTACATCATGAAAAAACTACTACTCTGTAGTCTTGCTTTGGTCATGGTTGTACTAGCAATAGCTGGGTGTGGTAAATCCACATCCAGCTCTTCTGCTACTACGAAGGAATTGACCTTTAATGGTCAAACCTATACTGTACCAAAGGATCCACAAAAAATTGCTGTATTATCTAATTCTGTTTTATCTATGCTTTATGCTGTCGATGGTAAGGCCATTAGCCGTGCCAATACAACGGATAAATTAGCCCCAGAATTAGAAGCTCTACCCGCTCTTGGTCAAACTGCAAATATCAATATGGAACAACTATTAGGCTTGAAGCCAGATGTGGTATTGGGTTTAGTAAATCAACATAAAAAATATGAATCCCAATTACAAGCTAATAATATTCCAACCGTACTTTTTGATTACGATGGTATTAAAGATAATGTACCAATGTTAACATTCCTTGGCGAGTTAACCAACCATCAAGATAAGGCTAAATCTGTTATTACTACCTATGAAAGCAATATTACCAAGGTAAAAGATGCAGTTAAAAATCAACAGCCTGCACGTGTTGCCGTGTTACGTGCCACAGGGAAAGGTGTAACTGCCGAAACTGATGAAGCAGTTACTGCATCTATGGTAAAAGAACTAGGCATGACAAACGTTGTTGCCTCCCACCTAGAGGGTACAACCAAGGATAAAACTGTCCCTTACTCTCTTGAAACATTGACTGCAGATAACCCTGATATTATCTTTGTTGTTACAATGGGTAAAGAAGAAGAAATTACAAAAGCTATGAAACAAGCTATGACAGATAATCCTGCATGGGCTAATTTAAAAGCCGTACAAAATAACCGCGTAATATACTTACCATCTAAACTATTCCTATTAAACCCAGGACTACAAACACCTGAAGCTATGGCACGTTTAGTTAAAGAAGCATACGGTATTAATGTTACATTCTAACATATTGTATCATGCGAAAGAGGGCATCCCCCAAATAGGGAATGCCCTCTTTTTCTATTAGTATCAAGCTACTCAACTAATCCTTTTACGCGCACATATTTTTTATTATCAAATGTATCAAGTTGTACATCTACAGAGAATACATCTCTAAACAACTCATCCGATATAATTTTACTTGTCTCTCCTGATGCTACTAAATGGCCTTCTTTTATAACAGCCATATAATGTGAATATTGAACCGCCTGTGTTAGTTCGTGAAGTACCATGAGAACGGTTAAATTTTGTTCCTTATTTAAGCGTTTCAATAACTCCATAATTTCTAATTGGTGATTAATATCTAAATATGTTGTTGGTTCGTCTAATACTAATAATTTTGGTTGCTGTGCTAGCGCCATAGCAATCCAAACCCGTTGCCGTTCGCCACCAGATAGGGATGGGATTAATTGTTCTCTCAAATGATTCGTTTTCGTGATATGTAACGCATAGTCAACGATTTCACGATCTTCTTTAGCCGTGTTTTTCCACCAATTTTGGTATGGATACCGTCCACAATATACCAATTCTTCTACGGTCATATCCTTTGGCATATTAGGCACCTGTGGCAGAAACGCCATTTGACGTGCCAATTCATTTTGTGAATACGACTGTAATGGTTTACCTAAAATAGTCACACATTCACGAGGACTATGAATATATCCAATCATAGACCGTAAGAGTGTACTTTTACCACAACCATTAGGTCCTATTAATGTCGTAATTTTACCGATAGGAACCGATACATTAATGTCATGTAGAATATGACGATTACCAAGAGTTACGGATAACTGTTTTACATCAATAGCGGTATTCATTAGTTATCCCTCCTCAATAGATACAAGAAGAACGGCGCTCCAAAGAATGCCATAATAATGCCTACAGGTACCTCTATAGGGCTCCACATAACACGTCCTATTGTATCACTGACAACAAGTACTAACGCACCTAATAATGCGGATCCAGGCAGTAAATATGCATAGTCGTTACCGATTATAAGACGTAACATATGGGGAATAACCAAACCTACAAATCCGATAAGCCCAGCTATACTTACAGCACCAGCCGCTAAAAGAGCAGCCACTGCAGTCATAATAAACCGTGTTTGTTCTACCTTAAGGCCTAATCCCTTTGCAGTTTCATCACCTAAACTCAAAATGGTAAGTCGTTTAGCTCCTAAACAGGCAAAAATAAGGCCACCTATAGCATAGGGAAACAGCACTTCTACTTGAGGCCAACTGCGTGCAGCGAGTCCTCCTACCATCCAAAGCAATGCCCCTTGTACACGATCACCAAAGAATACAAGTAGTGCTGAAATACCTGAGCCTAAAAAGGCTGCGACCGCAACACCAGCTAAGATAATACGACTAGGTCGCACTCCATTTTTCCATGCTAATGCATACACCATGAGTGCTGCAGCCATAGCACCTAAAAAGGCCACTAAAGGAACTATATGATCATACCCAGGAAATAAAATAAATATGATAACACCAGCTAGACCTGCACCAGAGGATACCCCTACAATCTGTGGGTCCGCTAGGGGATTTTTCATAACAGCTTGCAAAATTGCACCAGATACAGCGAGACATGCCCCCACTAACGCAGCTACAATATTGCGAGGCAATCGAATATTCCAAATAATTTGTGAAGATGTATCAGTTAGCTCACTAGACCATAATGTATGCCAAATCTCAGCTAATGATACGGGTGTTGATCCCCAAATAAGAGATATAATCATGCTCGTAATAACGGCGATGATTAAGATACAAATCACTGATACGCGAAATAATTTTCGTTCATTACTTGATGCCATATGAACCCCCCTCTCAAAAATTAACTACATTATAAGAGATCTAATACATTATATTTGACTATGTTTAGCAATTATTGTGAAAAATATATACAGTAAAACCCGAATCGCAAAACTACTAAAACACGATTCGGGTTTTGTATTATTTAGACTCTTTGCCTTCTACGAAGAGCATGTCATTGCGTTTTACGTCTGTGTAAAGCAATGCATTACATACGGAAGCAGCAATTGGGCTACCACCTTTGTTACCTTTTACAGTGATGTAAGGAACTGGGGATACTTCCATCAAATAGTCTTTGGATTCTGCAGCACCTACAAAGCCTACAGGGATACCAATAATAAGAGCTGGTTTAATGCCTTCTTCAAGAGCAAGGCGCAACACTTCATACAATGCAGTTGGTGCATTACCGATAGCAACGATTTGGCCTTCTAATTGTTTGCCAAATGTACGCATAGCTGCGATGGAACGTGTTACGCCTAATTCTTTAGCCATTTTAGCTACATTTTCATCTTTAATTAAGCAATGTACTTCGTTGCCGCGAATTTTAAGAGCTGGCTTAGAAATACCTGTGCGAACCATTTCCACATCTGTATAAATATCTGCACCATTATCTAATGCTTCGATACCTTTTTGAACAGCATCAGGGCTCATTTTTACGAGTTGAGCGTATTCAACGTCGCCA
>CABQQJ010000062.1 GCA_902466275.1 uncultured Veillonella sp.
GTTTACATTCATCCCACATAGGAGATTGAGATGCACTGCGCATTGTGTTGATAAATTTATCAACCATTGGGCTCTTAATACCAGCTAAGTTGTAACCAACACTCATGATAAACAAGAAACCATCTGGATCGCCTAAGCCTAATTCTTTAGAGATCAATTTCAATGCAAACCATGCTTTGATGTATTCATCAGCAGCTTCATCACAGCTATATTCAGAAGACCATTCTACGTTGTATGTTTCGTCTACAGAGTAGATACAAGGTCTAGGAATACCTAATTCTTCACCGTACATAATTTGTACAGTTTTTAATTCGATGCAACGAGCACCAGCTACATAAGATGCCACAATGTTTTGTGCCAACTGTGTATTAGGGCCAGCCGCTGGACCTACAGGATTTTCAATAGATTTACCAAAGATAGATAAGCGTTGATCATGATTCGTACGATGAATTTTATTTACATTGTAAATACGATTGTACATCTTGTACTCAGTCATAATGTGGTTCATCAAATTTCCGAAACTTACCGGATACATAATGTCACTCATAATGTCACACTCCTTTAAAGCGCTTGCGTTATGGGTTTAGTCGTTTCCATAAACCTTTAGATGTTGCTAAAACTTCGTTCATTACTTCAGCTTTGTCGATGCCTTGTAACTTACGATCGATCATACGTGGTACACCATCACTAATAGTTGTTACCACATACATACCATTAGCACCGAATAATAAGTGACCATTGATGTTATTTTCATCAAGTGGCGTTGGTGCTGCGTAATCAAGAACGATTACGTCAGCTGCAGCACCTTTTTTAAGGATGCCTACTGTAGTATCAAAGAATTCATTCGCCATTTTACGGTTGTTTTCAAATAGCATATGAGGAACTTCGCCCCAGCCTACATATGGTTTATGTTGCTCATGTTTTACAAGGCAGTTTGCTACTTTGTAAGATTCGAGCATGTCATTTGTGTAACCATCTGTACCTAGACCAACTGTGATACCTGCACCTAATAGTTTCAAGATATCTGTTGTGCCTACTGCATTACCCATGTTACTTTCTGGGTTATGTACGACCTTAGCTTGAGATTTTTTCAATAATGCCACATCTTCGTCAGTTACGTGTACACAGTGACCAGCGATGCTCTTAGGGCATAAAATACCTGCCTCTACGAGGCGTCTAACAGGTGTCATGCCATACTTTTCTTTACTATCGGCCACATCTTCAGGACCTTCTGCAACATGAACATGATAACCTAATTTATCTTCATTGTGAGCTTTCACATAGTCTAATGTATCAGAGCTTAGTGTGAAAGATGCATGCAGGCCCATCATAGCAGCAAGTCTAGATGGGTCTTGTTTTGCTTCTTTACCAAAACGTACGTTTTCTGCAACAGCGGCTTTCATTTGGTCTACGCCATTGCGGTCGGATACTTCATAGCATAAACATGAGCGAACGCCGAATTGTTTAGCTACATCTGCAATGATAGATAAGCTATTAGAAACTTCACCATAACTTGCATGGTGGTCAAAAATAGTAGTTTCACCATTTTCGATACAGCCTAAATACGTAAGTAATGCACTTGCTTTTACATCTGGAGCCGTCAATTTATTATCTAAGTAGAACCAAAGTCCTTCCAAGATTTCACCGAAGTTAGTCGGTGCTGGACCTGGCAACGATAAGCCTCGTGCAAGAGCGGAGTAAATATGATGATGTGCATTAATGAAACCTGGCATAATTAGGCCACCATGAGCATCAATAATTTCTGCGTTTGCATAAGCTTTGCATAATTCATCATATTTACCAATATCAACAATTTGAGTCCCGTCGATAGCAACAGCACCATCATAAATGATAGGTCTATCAGCGTCGCGAGTAATAACAGTACCTTTTCCTAATATAATCATTTGGGCACCTCCTCAACGATTCGTTGAAATGCATACTTATAAACTTATATATTATTATAATACGATACGTGTGCCTGTTTTTCCTGCTATACCATCTTTAGATTTCTCTAATAATGTGATAATTGAGACACGGCCTTTTTTGGATTCTGCAAATGCTATAGCGGCTTCTACCTTTGGTTTCATCGAGCCTTCTGCAAACTCACCAGCTGATACATATTCTTTAGCTTGTGTAACGGTTATTTCATCAAGCCATTTTTCATTTTCTTTACCAAAGTTAATGGCAACTTTTTCAACAGCTGTTAAAATAACGAGAACATCAGCATCAATTTCTTGGGCCAATAAACTACTAGTCCAGTCTTTATCGATAACGGCTGCTGCACCATGAAGTTCATTACCTTCTTTAGTTACTGGGATACCTCCCCCGCCACAAGCAACAATTAATTGTTTACCTACTAAACCTTTAATTGCTTCTAGTTCAATGATTTCTTTTGGTGCTGGAGATGCCACCACACGACGATAACCACGACCCGCATCTTCTTTTACCACATAATCGTAATTCTTTTCTGCGTATTCAGCTTCTTCCTGAGTCATAAAATGACCAATTGGTTTTGTAGGATTTTGAAAAGCTGGGTCATTTTGATCAACAAGTACTTGTGTAACCATAGTCATTGTTGGCAAATCTTTAATACCACGATTTAAAAGCTCTTCGTGAAGAGCATTTTGTAAGTCATAACCAATATAAGCTTGGCTCATTGCTACACATACAGATAATGGAGTGTTTGGTTGACCTTCTACTTCACGAGTCAATGCAGCCATCGCATTGTTGATCATACCAATTTGAGGTCCATTACCATGTGTTACCACTACGTCACAATCAGCTTCTACTAAATCAATGATTGTTTTAGCTGTACTTTTTACTGCAATTTTCTGTTCTGGTAAGGAATTGCCTAATGCATTCCCCCCTAGTGCTACTACAACTCTCTTTTTCATGTTATGCCTCATAACAAACTATTAAGAATAAAAAGGGGCCATCAACACGGATGGCCCCTAAACTTTACTTTACGGTTGAACGCGGTCAGTTCCCTTCCGTTCTAATTCTTTTAAGGTTTCTACAGGATTTTTAAATTTGCTAAGGAAAATCATAGCTGCAATAACATATGGTTTGTAGCTTGCTTCCTTATAAAGAGGTATGCGGTAGCGATCAAATACTGTTGCGTCTACTTCGCCTTCTTCACAACTTACACCTGTAATATCTGCTGGTAAGCAATGTAAGTAAAGAGCTTTACCGTCTTTAGTGAGACTCATCATCTCTTCAGTACATGCCCAATCTTTATGTTTACCATTTTCTTCAAGAAGAACTTTTTCTAATGCTTTAATGCCTTCATGGTCGTTGTCACCATACAATTTAGTACGTTTTTCCATAGCGCCGAATGGTGCCCAGCTCTTAGGATATACGATGTCTGCATCTTTGAAAGCATCCTTCATGTCGTTAGTTCTACGGAATGAACCGCCGCTAGCTTCAGCTTGTTTCTTAGCGATTTCTTCAACTTCCGGCATTACTTCGTAGCCTTCTGGATGTGCTAATACAACTTCCATACCTAAACGAGTGAATAAACCAATAGCACCTTGAGGTACGGATAAAGGTTTACCATAAGATGGAGAGTAAGCCCAAGTCATAGCAAGTTTTTTGCCTTTAAGGTTTTCTACACCACCGAATTCTTTGATAATATGAGCTGCATCAGCCATGATTTGTGTTGGATGATCGATATCACATTGTAAGTTTACAAGTGTAGGACGTTGTTCTAATACGCCATCTTCATGACCTTCTTTAACTGCATTGGATACTTCACGCATGTAAGCATTACCTTTACCGATGTACATGTCATCGCGAATACCGATAACGTCAGCCATGAAGGAGATCATGTTAGCTGTTTCACGAACTGTTTCGCCGTGAGCGATTTGAGATTTGCCTTCGTCTAAATCTTGAACTTCAAGACCTAGCAAATTACAAGCGGAAGCAAAGGAGAAGCGTGTTCTTGTAGAGTTATCACGGAATAAAGAAATGCCAAGACCGCTGTCAAATACTTTAGTAGAGATATTGCGTTCTCTAAGAGCACGTAATGCATCAGCTACTGCCCAAACACCTTGTAATTCGTCATCAGATTTTTCCCAAGTTAAGAAGAAATCTTCGCCATACATTTTGCTAACGTCTAAGTTTTGTAAAGTTTCAATACTTTTATTGAAGTCTGTCATCTGTAAGTCCTCTCTTTCAATTCCCTGAAGGGCTACTTAGAATCTAATTTTATATGGTACCTCATCAAATGGTGAGGTACCATATTAAATTCTTAATAATTAACTAGTTCGTAGTTATATCCGTTTAAAATAGATCTAATTCAATTTATGCGTGATATTAGTCTTTGCAGTATACGGATGGCAATAATGCATATACAGCTGCACATGTTACAAGATCTTGTTTCCATGTAATTTCGTTAGGAGCATGTGCTTGTGCTTCTGCGCCAGGACCGAAGCCGATGCAAGGGATGCCATTACGGCCCATGATGGATACACCATTTGTGGAGAATGTCCATTTATCAGTTAATGGGCGAGCTTTACGCATTTCAACTGTGTCTTCTGCACCGATACGTTCGTTGCCATACAAGCTAGTGTATGCTTCTTCCAAAGCTTCTGTTACTTTATGATCTTTAGGAATTACCCAAGTTGGGAAGTAGCATTCGATTGGATATGTTAAACCAGTCCAGGATGGACGAGCATATTCGTACATGGATACTTTCGCACCATATTCTTTAACATGTGGCAACGCTTCGATTTCTGCCAAACAACTTTGCCAAGTTTCACCAGCAGTCATACGACGATCCAAGGAAATAGCACAGGAGTCAGCTACTGCACAACGGCTTGGAGAAGTGTAGAAGATTTGAGAAGTAGTTACAGTGCCGCGACCTAAGAAGCGAGCTTCTTCGTAGTGGTCAGGGTTGAATTTAGGATCAAGCATTTTAACGAGACCTTTGATTTTTGTGCTTTCATCAGCAGAGTTAGCATTCAATTCACGGATGTCTTGAAGTATATCTGCCATTTTATAAATTGCGTTATCACCGCGTTCAGGAGCAGAACCATGGCAAGATACGCCTTGTACATCTACGCGAATTTCCATACGACCACGTTGACCTCGGTAGATACCGCCATCAGTTGGTTCAGTAGATACTACGAATTCAGGACGAATATTGCGTTCTTTAATCATGTATTCCCAGCAAAGACCATCGCAGTCTTCTTCTTGAACTGTACCTACAACAAGTACGCGATATTTATCGTTTAGAAGGCCTAAATCTTTCATGATTTTAGCGCCGTATACAGCGGATACGATACCACCTAATTGGTCAGATACACCACGACCACCGATTTTAGTTTCATCTTCGAAACCTTCATAAGGATCGAAGTTCCAGTTGTCGCGGTTGCCAATACCTACAGTATCGATATGAGCATCAAATGCGATCAGGGTTTTTCCGGTTCCCATATAGCCAAGTACGTTGCCCATTGGGTCGATCTCAACTTTGGTGAAGTCTAACTTTCTCATTTCTTCTGCGATGCGGGTGATGTGAGCCTTCTCGTCACAGCTCTCACCTGGGTTCTTAACGATCTCACGTAAGAACTTAGTCATATCTTTCTGATAATTCTGAGCTGCTTCTTTGATTTTTGCGTAATCCAGATTCATTTTAAATATCCTCCTCTTGTTTTGCAATTACTTTTGATGGTTAATAGTTATTTGTCAAGGCCTTTCCATACAATGTTCTTGTAACGATCAGGATCGGTATCGCCCTCTG
>CABQQJ010000063.1 GCA_902466275.1 uncultured Veillonella sp.
AGGTTCTTATCGCACGGATTTTAGGTGGTGAAGGAATTGGCCTATATATGATGGCCTATCCAATCTATCAAATTATCGTTAGTATTTCTGCTGCAGGTATTCCTGTAGCCATATCTATTATGATTGCAGAGAAACTTGCTAATGATGATATGCGAGGTGTACAACAAGTATTTTCCGTATCTTTAAGGGTACTCGCTATATTAGGGCTGGTATTTAGTTTGGCCTTATATGGTAGTGCGCAATGGCTCGTAGACAATCAAATCATCACCGATCCACGTGCTTTAATTGCTATTCAGTTATTATCTCCAGCCATTTTTGTAGTGACCATCCTGAGCTGTTTTAGAGGGTATTTCCAAGGTTTCCAGTATATGGTGCCTACTGGTACGAGTCAAGTATTTGAACAAATCTTTCGCGTGTCTTCTATGGTAGGTTTGGCATACTACTTCATTGATCGTGGACTCCATTTGGCGGCAGGTGGTGCGACCTTTGCTACATTCCCAGGCGTATTGGCAGGGTTACTGGTATTAATTTATTTTTACTACCGACAACGTAATGTTCGAGAGAAGATGCTTTCACAACAGAATCCTAATGCTATTTGTGAAAGTAATGGCACCGTAGTTAAACGATTGTTTAGCCTTGCTATACCTGTTTCTATGGCGAATATTATGCTTCCTATGGTATCACTCATTGATACATTTATCGTTCCAAAACGATTGATGGATATTGGATACTATCTCAATGAAGCAACCACACAATTTGGCTATTTAACGGGTATGGCAACATCTCTGATTGGGTTGCCAATTATTCTAACTACGTCCTTAGCCGCTAGTCTTGTACCAGCTGTATCTGAGGCCCATACTCAAGGTGATGTACATCGCATCGTGAAACGAGCGGAAACGGCGATTAAAATTGCTAATATGTTTACGATTCCAGCCTGTATTGGTCTCTGTGTACTAGCTACGCCAATATCGCAATTAATATATGCAACACCCCACGCAGGGCCTGTTATTGCTGTTATTAGCTTGAGTATTGTGTTCCTCGGTTGGCAGCAGGTTACTGCAGGTGTTTTACAAGGGTTAGGAAGGACAGTAATTCCTATGGTGTCGATTTTTATCGGCTTATTAGTGAAGACATTCTTAGATTATGAATTGACAGGCAGTGTTGAGTTGGGCATTAATGGTGCGGCTTGGGCGACGAATTTAAACTTTGCTATTGCAGCGCTTATTAACTATATTTTTGTAAAAAGATATGTAGGTTCAATACTCAACATATTAGAGTTATTAAAAATAATAGTATCTGCCATGGCCATGGGCGGTGCTACACAAGTCATCTATGTGAGCACTGTTGATTTATTAGGCAATGGTGGCGCTGTGGCTGCAGCAATTGTAGTGGCTATTTTTGTATATGGTTTATCGTTATGGCTTACTAAAGCTGTCGTAAAAGATGATATATACCATTTCCCAATCATAGGCAAGCGCTTACAAGCTCGACGCAATAGGGAGGAAGCAAAGCTATATGAAGAACAATATTGATATTCAACCTTTAGTCGATGTAGTGAAAACTTTGCGTGCACCAAATGGCTGTCCTTGGGATCAAAAGCAAACGCATGAATCTTTACGCCGCTATTTTATAGAAGAGACCTATGAGGTAGTAGATGCTATTGATAATAAAGATATGCCGAATCTTCGTGAAGAGTTAGGTGATGTATTATTGCAAGTTGTCTTTCACAGTCAATTGGCAGAGGAGGCTGGTCATTTTACACTTCAAGACGTAATTAATGATGTCGCTGAAAAAATGATTCGTCGTCATCCTCGTGTTTTTAGCCCAGAAAATAATGAAAAATCATACACTTGGGATGAATTAAAGGCACAAGAAAAGAAAAATATTCAAAATTCTGTATTGGATGGTGTATCGAAAAGTTTACCTGCTTTAATGGCGGCTTATAAGCTGCAAGAAAAGGCCGCGAAGCTAGGTTTTGACTGGGATGAGCTCGATCCGGTTTGGGCTAAAGTTTCCGAAGAAATGGGGGAATTTAAGGAGGCTATTGACCAAAATGATAGAGAAAATATGGAAAAAGAAGCAGGAGATGTGCTTTTTTCCTTGATTAATCTATTCAGATGGTATAAAATAAGCGGTGAAAATGCACTAAATCGCACAAACACAAAGTTCCGACAGCGTTTTTTACATGTAGAAGCTTGTGTTAACCAAAGCGATCGCTCATGGGAAGACTTTTCATTAGCTGAGCTGGATGCTTTTTGGGAGGAGGCTAAAGTGCAGGAAAAGTAACCTAGAGGTTTATACACTTCTAAGGTATTGTAATTTTAAGGAGGTTCTGTCATGAACAAAACAGAATTAATCGCAAGTGTTGCACAAAAAACTGAATTAACTAAAAAAGACGCTGAAAAAGCGGTAAAAGCTGTATTCGACACAGTTGCTGAAGAATTAGCTGCTGGCGGTAAAGTACAAGTTATCGGCTTCGGTACTTTCGAAGTTCGTGAACGCGCAGCTCGTGAAGGCCGTAACCCACAAAACGGTAAAACTATCACAATTGCAGCTTCCAAATCCCCTGCATTCAAAGCTGGTAAAGGTTTGAAAGAACAAGTTAACGCTGCAAAAGCTAAAAAACGCAAAAAATAATCCCTAAAGGATATGAAAGAGACCTTTCGAGGTCTCTTTTTTTTGTCTATTTATGGTATAATGCACAGAGAAAGGGTGCACTATGAATAACGAAACATCACGGAAGGTTCTCATCGTGTCCGCCTCTATTGGGACAGGACATATGCAGGCCGCAAGAGCCATAGAAGAATATTGGAAAGAAAAAGAGCCACAAGCATCAATTACCCATGTTGATTTTCTTGATACAGAAACTATGTCTGTAGAGCATTTAATTAAGGGTACCTATATAAAGATGATTGACGTATTCCCTATGCTCTATGACATGATTTATCGCGTATCGAAAGGGGAAAAACGAGGTACCATTCTGCAAACCGCATTGTCGTACCTACTTAAAAGCCGCATGCTTAAACTAGTACAACAAGAAGAGCCAGATGTAATGGTTTTTACACATCCATTTCCTTGTGGGGCGGCATCGATTTTAAAGCGTCAAGGTCATATAGATGTACCACTAGTAGCTATTATGACAGATTTTAGTAGTCATCAGTTTTGGCTCTATCCACAGATTGATGTTTACTATGTTGCAACAGAATCTATGGTACCTGAAATGGTGGCTTCAGGTATCGATGAATCTCGTATTCATGTATCTGGCATTCCAGTGCGTCGATCTTTTTTCCGTGATGCTATTGAAGAGTATACCTTAGAGGAACCTGTGAAAGTACTTGTTATGGGTGGTGGCTTGGGTTTAGGCTCTCTTGAGACGGCTTTAAAACATCTAGATGAAGTAAATGGTATTGGTGAAATTACCGTTGTAGCTGGACAAAATACGTCTCTTTATGAATCGTTAGTTATCCTTAGTGAATCTATGAAGACGAAGACCACCGTATATGGTTATACTACTAATATTTCTGAGCTCATGAAATCATCGTCTTTGCTCGTTACAAAACCTGGTGCATTGACCTGTATGGAGGCTGTTACAATCGGATTGCCAATGGTATTCTTTAATGCTATCCCAGGGCAGGAAGAGGCAAATGCAGAACTGTTAGAGCAACGAGGTTGTGCCCGCTGGGCTCGTGATATTCACAACTTAGAAGATGTGGTAACTGCACTGTTAATTAATTCTCCGCGACTACAACAAATGTCTGAGCGTGCTCGCGAATGGCATGTGGATGGGGCTGCTGATATCGTAAATAGTCTCATTGAAATCTTAGATGCTAGTACACAAGATGAACTCGTAAAAGCTGAAGAGGCTCTTAGCTAATCAGCGTAAAAAAAGCGATGACCTAAAAGGCCATCGCTTTTTTCTATTGATACTGTTCAATATGTTCTTTTCGAAGTTTTTGTAATGTGACTAAGAAAGCATCCGTACTTTCTGCACCATCCAATAAATCTTTTAATTGGTAGGAGTCATCAAGGGTAACACTCCATTGGAAGGAGTCATTATCGTCGTATACGTTGAATACGATTGGTGTCTCTAAGTCCTCTGGCATATAGCCGTCATCATCGGACACAGTTGCATACGTGCCATCCTCTAAGAGCTCAGTAAATAATGTGTCATACCCATCAATGTCGATAAGTTCAAAGTTGATACTTTCATAAAAGTCTAAAACCATATCCGTCGCCATGTGGACCTCCTCATGAATATATATGTTACGTTTATTCTACTGAGGGCGAATGTTACTGTCAATGGTAATGTGTAGTATAATAAATAACAGAATTACAAAATAGGAGCGGAATATGAACGTTATTAGTTTACAGAACATAGAGAAATCATATGGTACAAGGCTGTTGTTTAAAGAGGTGAGTATGACTTTTACCACGGAAAAACGATTAGGTCTTGTGGGCATCAATGGAACGGGTAAGTCTACATTTCTAAAAATATTAGCAGGACAAATGGAAGCTGATAAAGGCACCATTGAGCGTAATGGTAAGGCTAGCATTTATTACTTAGCGCAGACACCTGATTTTGATGCGGAAGCTACTTTGCTTGAGGCCGTTCTTGATGGAAATCATCCTCGGTTGCAAATGGTAAAAGCCTTTGAACGTATTAGTCGTGAGTATCGCCAAATGCAAGAGTCTAGCAAAGACGATGCTAAAATATCTCGCAACTATATGAATGCATTGGAGCAAATGGATCAGCAAGATGGGTGGCAGGTAGAGCAAGAGGCGCGCATTATTTTATCTAAATTGGGCTTTCCTGATGTGGAGCAAAAGGTAGCTATGTTATCAGGAGGGCAAAAGCGTCGTCTTGCATTGGGGCAAGCATTGCTATATCCATGTGATCTTTTATTACTAGATGAGCCGACTAACCATTTGGATGAAGATAGTATTGATTGGCTAGAGTCGTATTTGAGTGCACGTCAAGGAGGATTATTAATCAGTACCCATGATAGATATTTCCTCGATTCCGTATGTAATGGTATTTTAGAGCTATCAAATCGTCATATGTATCAATACGATGGCAATTATGAAGAATTTATTGCCTTGAAAGCTGATCGAGAGGCTCGTGAAGCTGCTACGGAAGAAAAACGACGTCAATTTTTAAAACGAGAAATCGAATGGGTACGTCGTGGTGCTCTGGCTAGAACTACAAAACAAAAGGCTCGTCTTGATCGTTACGAAAAATTAAAGAATATGGAGAAAACCCGTCGTCCGGATCAAATGGATCCTATTGCGCTGAAGACACGTTTAGGAAAAACCATCTTTGATATTGAGCATTTAGAATTTTACTTTGATGAACGACCTATGATTAAGGATTTTACCTATCATGTAGTGCGTCATGATCGTATCGGTATCGTTGGTCCTAATGGGGTTGGCAAGTCCACCTTTATGAATATTCTTGATGGAACCTATGAACCTACAAGCGGTACGATTGGTAAAGGCGAGACAGTTCGCATTGCACACTTCAAACAAGAACTGCCAGAGTTTGATGAAGATATGCGTGTTCTCGATTATATTCGGGAAGACCATTCGTATATGGTGTTGGGCGATGGCTCTACATTGAGTGCTGGTCAGATTCTTGAACGATTCCTATTTACACCTGAGCTACATGGTGTGCCAATCCGTAAACTTTCAGGTGGCGAAC
>CABQQJ010000064.1 GCA_902466275.1 uncultured Veillonella sp.
CTGCCTGTTTAGCAGGAGTCATAGCCGATTTAGAATTATCTACAGTGCCCTTATTTGTATCTTTACCGTTTATAGGACCCACAGGGATTTGTGTGCCACTTTGAGTTGGGTGCCCTAAAGTGTCAGTTACATCTTTTGGTACATTGACCGCAATAGTCTGATGTTTTTGTGGATTTGCAAGAGATTCAGGAATTAACAAGAAACGAATTGGCAAATTCGATGCACCGGCTGGCATAAAGTTTAATGTTAATAAATCGCCCGCATTATAGTTCCCTAAAAGACGGCTATCTAATATAGTACCTTCCCCTAATGCGGAAATACCATCTTCACCACCAATGTGATAAGTTCGTGTATCGGTCTGTCCCCGTCTAGCACCTTGTTGATGCAATGCTTTTACCATAAAGGAACCAGAATAAGGTCCCCCAAGAGGGTTAAAATACAGTCTAAACGGTTCATTCCCCTTTGTAGGAATTTTTAACGTATACGATACGCCATAGTTACCACGGTCACGAACAAATGCTTTATTTTGCATTTCGTCTACACCATTAATAAACGTATCTTCTCGGTCATTACCAATTTCTACAAAGGCACCGCCTAAAGCGGTGTCGAATGGTGTAGTAACCTCCATATTACGTTTAGCACCAGTATAAGTACCGCGTAATTGTATTTCATCAATAGGAAGGTTTTTCACCCAATGTGATGCATCTACAGGGTCCATCCCCATAGGCAACATCATGACACGCGCAAATATAGGCCCTTCTGTTTTAATATCTACAATACCCGTAAATAATGCATCTCGATTTACCGGTGTATTTTCTAAGTCACTAAAGATTAATTGGCGCCCTTGTGGTGGAATGCTAAGAGAATATAATGGTCTTGCATCTGGGCTTTCATTAAGAGGTTGCTCCAAATCCTTTCGAGACAAATCACGACCTGCTGCAAAATAATCAGGTGTAGCTACAGATTTTAATTGTCTCATGACATGTACTGAAGTTGGATAAGCCGTTTGGTTTTCTAAGACGATAGCAATCTTGTGAGGTAAATCCATTTCATTTACATGATAGAAATAGATACGACCATTGCCATTAATTGTACCTGCACTTAACGTACCTCCTACAGGTCCTACATATTCAGGACTATCTGATAGGAGCAATGTATCCGTTTGAGACACCAACGATGGTGGCAACGGAGAAAACTGAAAATATCCAATTGATTGTAAATCTATATCACGAGCTTCTACATGGCCTGTAAGGGCAGCCATGGCGGCCATAGCCGCAGCTACACAATATCTTGATTTATAAGAAAACATATATTATTACCTCTATATTTCTTCGAGCCCCAACGGGTCATACGTAAGTGCTAATGCTTCAATCTTCTTTAGTCGATGGCCAATTCCAGATTTAGATAGTTTCCCCTCCATCAACTCTTCAAGTTCTTTTAAACTCGCTTCAGGATTCTCCCACCGAAGTCTTGCAACGACGCGCAACTTTTCTGGTAATTCTTCAATGCCGATTTCTCTATCAATAATACGGATTGCTTTTACCTGACGAACTGCTGCATCCACAACCTTCTGTAAATTTGCAGTCTCACAGTTGACTTGACGATTAATTTGATTCCGTACGGTTTTCATAATCCGCACGTTTTCAAATTCCATAAGCGCCGATTGAGCACCCATGATTTGCAAACAATTTGTTACTGCATCCCCTTCTTTAAGATATACTACATACTCTTCCTTCCGCTCCGTTAAGCCTGCATGAATGTGAAAAAGCCGTAATACATGGATAATTTCCCTCGCAAAAATCTCGTTTCCCGTCATAAACTCAAGATGGTAATCACTTTGTGGTTTATTAACAGAGCCTCCCCCTAAAAAAGCTCCCCTTAAAAAGGCACGTCGTGCTTCCATTGATTTGAGCCAACTGCGAGGAATTTGTTCGGTTACAGGCCATAAAGCGAGATCCTCTAAAGCCTGTCTCCCCTCTATAGAAGGTTCCACAGAGAGCGTATACATATTTTTTTTACGCAGGTTTAAACCTTGTCGTACTAATACATTTGTAGGTAATTCGTATTGCTTTTTCAAAATACCAAGCAACCGACGAGCTACTGCATTATTAGCCGTAGCCAAACGAATGCCAACGGCACCTTTCATCCCCAAAATGATAGATCCGCTCATACGCAATAAGCAAGACGCTTCAATTTTCATGGCCACATCTGCATCATTAGAGGCTTCATATTGGCATAATTCATTTTTTACATCTTCTGCAAATGACATGGACATCCCTTCTCATTAATGATCATCTCGTTGAAGATAATATTCCAAGATATGCGGTTCAGTGTTAGATTGCATAGCATGAATGATATCCATAATAACTTTACCTAACCGTTCAGGATCGTGAACAGCTGGTTTTTGAGGGTTAATTAAGGTAGCTCGTATAGTGCGGATTCCTTTGTCTTGTAACTTTTTAGTATCTAATACCAATGGTTCAGATCCTACAGCACTATATTGTTCAACCATTTGAATTGGCAATGGACCGTCATTAGCTAAGACGGTATCTACAATACCTTCCCCACCATGAGCAATTAAAGCCTCTACATGGTCATTTAATGTGTAGCCTGTGGTTTCACCCGGTTGTGTCATAACATTAGCAATATAGATTTTATTAGCCTTACTGGCACGTACATGAGAGGCCAACTTATCAGTTAGTAAATTTGGGATAATGCTTGTATATAAACTACCAGGACCTAAAATAATTACATCCGCTTCATCAATGGCACGTAATGCAGCCCCCTCTGGCTTAGGCAATGCTGGATCACTATAGATATGACGAATCCGTTTACCCGAGTGTGGTATATTACTTTCACCTTCTACAATAGTGCCATCTGTCATCTCTGCACGCAATTTAATGAACTCTGTAGAGGAAGGAATTACACGACCACGGACACGCAACAATTTACTAGCCGCTTCAAGAGCTTCTTCAATATCTCCATCATAAACTTGAGCAAGCGCAGTGATAAAGAGATTACCAAAACTGTGCCCAGAAAGCTCATTTTCACCATCGAAACGATAACGGAATAAGTTCTCCATTACTCCTTCTTGTTCAGCTAATGATACTAAACAGTTTCGCAAATCACCAGGAGCTATCATTTGAAAGTCTTCTCGCAAGCGACCAGAAGAACCTCCATCATCAGCGACAGTTACAATCGCAGATAGGTTTGATGTATGTGATTTTAAACCACGCAATAAATTTGATAAGCCCGTACCACCACCGATTACTACAATTTTTGGGCCCTTATCGAGTCGGATATTTTGAAAAATAATATCCGATACCTTGCTGTCAGGATTAGGTAGTACCGCACGAATAATCGTTTTAATAACTTTACTCGTACCGATGAGCATTAATACAGCACCAATCGATAATAGTACAGCCCCTACAGCAATGAGTACATTATAATTGTAAAAGCCCGTCATATTATAGGAAAAGGCAAGTACAATATCTTCAAGAACCGCAAGCCATTGATAGTTAAAAATCAAAGAAATACCAATAATTAAAAGACCTACACCACAACTAAATAGGGCAAGCCAACGTTTTATATTTAGGCCCGGACTTAGCCACCGAAACCATCTTTTTCGCAACATATGAACCCCTATCTAGTTACCAAGTGTTTTAATTTCATGAGGATTATAATCTTCTTCTACATTATTTTTCATCATATCTCTATGTTCAACAGTTACACGATATCCTTTTTCTAACAAGTGGGAGTATAGAGCCTCTGCCATAGCTACAGATCTATGCATACCACCTGTGCAACCTACTGCCACAATAAACTGAGATTTCCCTTCTTGTTCATAATTTGGCACAAGGAAGTCCATGGTATCAAAGTAACGTTTTTTAAATTCCTCGGTTACTTCAAAGGAATGGATATATTCATTCACTGCTTTCACACGACCTGTTTTATGACGAAACTCAGGAATATAAAATGGATTAGGTAGAAAACGAACATCCCATACCATATCTGCATCGAGAGGAATACCATACTTAAAACCAAAGCTCACTACAGTAATCGCCATACCATGAGCTTCATCAACTTGAGCAAAGCGCGTTTTTAAATACTCTTTCAAGCTAGCCGTCTTCATATTAGTGGTATCAATAATAAAATCTGCTTTATGGCGCACAGAGTTAAGAATTTGGCGTTCTTTTTTTAGCCCTGTTGTAATTAGCCCATTAGGAGCCAATGGATGACTCCGTCGACTTTCCTTATATCGACGAATCAAAGTCTCATCTGTAGCATCCATAAATACAATTTCAAAATCTACCTTCATATCTTTTAATGTATCTAAAGATGAAGAAAGAGCTTCAAAAAATTCGCCCCCCCGAATATCTACAACAAGAGCAACGCGATTAGTCCGTTCTCCACCTTGTCGGCAAATTTCACTTAATTTAGGAATCAGCACAGGGGGAATATTATCAATACATAAATACCCCATATCTTCTAAAGCTTGCAATACTTGAGTTTTGCCGGCACCTGACATACCTGTAACTATTAACAAACGAAATGCTTCCATAGTTTTACTCCATTATAAAAGATTATCTTTAATCCAATGGGCTACTCCATCGTCATTATGATGGCCACAAATTGTATGAGCCACAGATTTTACATGATCTGTAGCGTTTTCAACAGCTACAGAGTAACCTGTTTTACGTAGCATAGAAATATCATTTTCTGCATTACCAAAAGAAACGATATGTTCTAAACTAATATGATTATCTAAAGCTAGTTGTGTCAAAGCACGCCCCTTTGACACATTAAGGGCAACGATTTCTAAAAAGTCTTTTTGGCTACGAACTAGATTAACCAAATCGCCCACTTCAGGAGTCAAAGTATCAATAATTTGATCAATCCCCTCTACTGTATCAATAGCGATTAGCTTATTTGGTTCAGACTCTAAAGTATATAACCCATCACCTAAAAACTCTGCTTTCGCTCCCGTTTGAACTTCATAGAGATCGGACTGCCATGTTTTATGATGACATAGCAAATGATCATCTATATAAGATTGTATATGCCAATCATATTGTTTTGCTAATTCATAAATACGCTGTACAGCCTCAACAGAAACGGTCTGCTCAAATAGTTTACACCCTGTTTCTAATTCTTGAATGAGTCCTCCAGAGAACAAAATCATGGGTACATTACCAAGCTTTAATGCCTGCCCAATGGGCTTAGCCGTTTGATACATCCGTCCCGTAGCAATGGTAACAACGATGCCCCTTTGCTGTAAACGATGTAACACATCTACTGTATAGTCAGATACAGTATTATCACTGCGTACCAAGGTTTCATCACAATCAATGGCAACCATTTTAATATGAGAAAAAGAAGGATTCATGTTTGCCTCCTTTATAAAAATTTTAAATACTCTTTATTATACCATTAATAGTGGCTATATAGATAGAAATTAGCGGTAATAACCCTAATAATGACAAGAAAGTTTACTCATGAAATTTCCATTAAATGAAAAATCATCTATTTTCGATAAATCATTCTATATTAATTAAATAGACGGTATTAATGAAACACTATATAAAAAGCCTCATATTATTTTATATTAAACACAAAAAGAGACTCCCGAAGGAGTCTCTTTCGTATGAGTAACTATCAAATTA
>CABQQJ010000065.1 GCA_902466275.1 uncultured Veillonella sp.
AAAGTTATAAAAAATTATTCTCTAAATGTGGTGTAGAGTGCTATATCATGAACACCGGCTTCTTCTTGGAAAATAAAATTCCTAAAGAAGTTACTCTCGATTTGTTAGAGCGTTTAGTAGAAGGTACATTAGAATTTAAACCATTCTGTGAATACGAAAACCTTTCCTATGTAGAGGTTCCTGGCTTTGAACCTCCATTCGAAGTGCGCGAGTATCATCACCAATTGCACCAAGCTTTTGAGTTCCGCTATGATTATGTAGAAAAACTTAAAGGTCATAAAAACGAATTACCTCAAGAAGTATTGGATGTACTTAAATCTTTAATGTAATCTAAAAATTAAAAAGGGCTGTAATAGAATGCGGTTCTATCGCTCCTATATGTAGTTCGTTTACCTTATAAGACATACCAAGAAATTTAGCTTTGTAAGACACTAAATTTCTTGGTATTTTTATTTTTCCCCATGTATATGTAACATATATTTTAGTAATGAGTAGCTATAATAGAAATAATGTTTTATTATAAGACTTGTATATGTACATAGTTATAAGGACTCGTATATGGACATAAAAGACATTAAATATATTAGTACCATCGTTGAGATGGCATCATTTTCAAAGGCATCTAAAAAATTATATATTTCTCAGCCGGCGTTGAGTCAGGGGATTCGTCGTATTGAAGCAGAGCTAGGAGTTACGTTGTTTGTTCGTGATCGTACAAAAGTCGTGCCAACTGCTGCGGCGTTACAAGTTGCAAAAGAGGGCATGCCGTTAGTTTTAAAGGTGGAGGCTTTAACGCAATCTATCATTAATCAAGGCACAGATGTAGCCTATCATGTGCGTATCGGCTTGTCTCAATTCTATGGACATCATATGCTTGGGAAAACATTGAAAAGCTTTCAGCAGATTGAACCTTCTTGGGAGTTCCATGTTGTAGAGGGTGAATCTCACTTCTTGGAACAGCAAATTTGTGATGGTTTAGTAGATGTAGGGTTATTCCCAACGCCGATTTATTCTCAGGACCTTGAAAGTTATCCCGTTTTAGATGAGCAGATTTTATTGGCCATTAGTGTGGAAAACAAGAAGGCCATAGATATTGCAGATTCTCTCATGACTAATGATGGAATTCGAGAAATTGCACCTTTTGGAGCATTTCCGTTTATTTTGCTAAGAGAGGGACTCAAATTGCGGACGTTGGTAAACCGTCTATGTCAAGCGGAGTCCTTTGTGCCAAAAGCCGTAATTGGCGCTGAAACTTTAGATTCATGCCGGTCCTTGGTAGAAGATGATTATGGTATTACATTCTTACCGAATACTCTTAATAGCAAGGGAGATGACGATAAGGTTAAATTTTATCCTCTTGCATCGAAACTTTGTTTCCGTCAATTAGTTCTTGTGGCGAGGTCTGATAGGGCAAAACGTTTCCATTTATCTGAAGTAGCACATATTATGCAGCAATTTTTGTAATGTATAGATATAAAGATATTTAGGTGGCATATCCTGAGGGGAGGATCATATTAATAAATTAATAATTAATACATAAATTAATACGTAAATCAATCAATTAATCAATTAAATAAAGAGACTAATTCCTGTAAAATTTAGGAATTAGTCTCTTTTTATTTATGAAAAGAAACTGAAAAAATCGAATTTAATAAATATAGTAATTATCATATTCTTAGATATAGATGCGTCAAAAATTTCTCAAATTTTAATTGACAAATGTCTTTTCAGAAAATATACTTAAAGTGATTTAAAACATATTTAGGAGATAGGATTTAAAACCCATAATTGTAGTGGGTTTAAATATAATTAAAAGTAGAATATGTTTTTGTTATTATTGGTTGGCCTATGTAGGCCCCTAGGAGGTTTCAAATGAGTAAAGATGTGGAAAATAAAAATACCCATGAACACAATCATGGTGAACAACATGGTCACGACCATAGTCATGCAAAGGCTATGCCGACGGATAAATGGGTGCCACACACTCATGAACCAGGGGTACCTCATGAACATGGCGTAAACGATTACATGAAAGCCGTTGCTGAGTATCGTAAAACTTGGCCTACAAAACAAGATGTTATCGAACAAACACCAGATCCAGCTGTACGCGAAATGATTCTTCGCATGGAGCAAATTGGTTGTGATACAGTGTTTGACCGTTTCGACAAACAACAACCACAATGTACTTTTGGTATTGCTGGCGTATGTTGTCGTGTTTGCTTCATGGGTCCATGTAAAATTACACCTAAGAGCCCTCGTGGTGTCTGCGGTGCTGATGCTGACCTTATCGTAGCTCGTAATATGACACGTGCTGCTGCAGGTGGTTTGACTCAACATGGTGCGCATGCTCGTGAAATCTTGATTTCTTTGAAAGCTGCTGCTAATGATCAATTGGATATTCCAATTTTAGGGGAAGAAAAAATCCGTACAGTATGTAAGGCTTTCAACATCCCTGAAGAAGGTCGTTCCTTAAAAGAAGTGGCAAATGACTTGGCAGATGTTCTATTAGAAGATTTGAGCCGTGCATTACCTGGCGAATATAAAACAATTACTGCAATGGCTCCTGCAGAACGCCGCGAAGTTTGGAAAAACTTGGATATCTTGCCTGTTTCCGCATACAATGAAGTCTTTGATGCATATCATCGTACATGCGTAGGTACAGATGGCGATTGGGAAAGCAACATGAAACAATTCTTGCGTTGTGGTCTTGCTTTCACATTCACTGGCGTAGTGGCAGCGGATATCGCAACAGACGCATTGTTCGGGCAAGGTGGTCGTCGTACTTCCAAAGTTAACATTGGTGCCTTGAAAAAAGGTTATGTTAACATCGCTGTTCATGGTCACTTGCCAACATTAGTATCTCAAATTTGTACAATTGGTGCCTCTGAAGAGTATTTAGAAAAAGCGAAAGCTATCGGTGCCAAAGGCATCCAATTCTATGGTATTTGTTGCTCTGGCTTGTCCAGCATGTACCGCTACGAAAACGTTATTCCATTGTGTAATGCTATCGGTGCGGAACTTGTACTTGGTACTGGCGCACTCGATTGCTGGGTAGCTGACGTTCAAGACGTTTACCCTGCTATCATGGACGTAGCACGTTGCTTCAACACAAAAGTTATCACTACATCTGATGCAGCTCGTTTACCAGGTGCAGAACACATTGGTTACGATCACCATCATACTAACTTGTCTGAAACAAAAGCATTGGCTCGCAAAATCTTGGATCGCGCTCTTGAAGCTCATGAATTGCGCAAAGGTATGCCTGTATTCATTCCGCCATACGAAATCACTGCTGAAGTTGGTTTCTCTCCAGAATCCACTGTTAAACATTATGGTTCCTTCAAACCATTGGCAGAGGCTTTAAAATCTGGTAAAGTTCGTGGTATCGTAAACGTAGTAGGTTGTTCCAACCCTCGCGTTATCTACGAAAAAGCAACTGTAGATATCGTTGATACACTTATTAAAAATGGCTGTATCATCTTAACAAATGGTTGTGCGTCCTTCCCATTGATGAAACTTGGTTACTGTAATACAGATGCTATTAAGAAATGTAGCCCTGCATTGCAAGAGTTCTTGGGCGATGATCAACCACCAGTATGGCATGTTGGCGAATGTGTAGATAATGCACGTTCCTCTGGTATTTTCGCTGGTATTGCAGGTGAATTAGGTCTTAACTTACCACAAATGCCATTTGCAATGTCTAGCCCTGAATGGTCTAACGAAAAAGGTATCGATGCATCCCTTGGTTTCCGCTTGATGGGTATCAACTCTTACCACTGCGTTGAGCCACCTACACAAGGCTCTGATGCTGTTACAAAATGGCTCAAAGAAGACACTAAAGATATCTTAGGCTCTGTTATGTATGTAAATACGGATCCTGCTAAAGTAGCTGAAAAAATCTTAGCTGATATCGATGCTAAACGTGCTGCTTTAGGTTGGGCTGAAGTAAAATAGTTTATCTTTTGATAGATTATAATTTGTAGTTACGTATAAAAACACCCTCTATAGATCTTATAGTTATTATGACTATTAGAATTAAGAGGGTGTTTTTTATTGTTTATGGATAGATTTTTTACTAGTCTTGTATTAGCCGTAGTATAATGTACTAATTGTTTTAGACCTATTAAAGTGTGATGGTTTCACCATCTTCAGGCACTGCTACATGGCTTTCAATGTTGTTGCCTTTGATAAATTTGCGCACATCCTTACGACTTGTTGCAGTATGATTAACTGTATCCATGTGAACCGCAATGATTTTAGCCTCTGGTTTGCGTACCACCATGCGGCCAATATCTTTTGTACCCATAATAATACTATCTTCAAAGCCTAAAACTTGAGCATATCCAGTGTTCATAATAATAACGTTAGGGTCGAAGCGAAGGAGGGCCTTCTCTACATCACTTGTCCAAACTGTATCGCCTACAAGGTACACAGTTGGTTCGTCTGCTGCTTCAAAAATAACGCCCATCGCATCGCCTGCTAATGGTGCGAGAACTGGATTTGCATACATTTCTACCGTGCCGTGGGAGCCACCTGTTTTTCTTAATGTGATACCATTAAACTCCAGACTTTCAAAAATGATGCGTACATCATTAAAGCCTTGTGAAGTAATAAGTTCTTTGTCCGCTGTATTTTGTACAAAAATAGGAAGTGATTTTGGAATAGCATTAATTGCCGTATCATCCCAATGATCAAGATGTGTGTGTGTGACTACCACTGCAGTTACATTGCTTAATAGATTGTCCATTGATAGAGGTAAATCAACCATAGGCATTCTTTGTTGATAGTTAAATGTTCCTTCAAAGCCAGGATAAGTATCTTTTGGTGCTAAAAATGGATCAATAAGGAATGTTGTATTTTTTATTGTTAATTTTCCTGTAGCATTTCGAATGTGAGTATATTGTGTCATAGGTATCTCCTTAATTAAATTATTGTCGATTTAATTGAATAGATTATTATTTGTAATCTCTAGAACTAGTGTACCTTGTTTTGTTATACTAGTCTCAACAATAATTAACACTATGTTTATTAATAGACACATTGTATAAAAGTGTCTATATTGGAGGTTATATGATAACTCGAAAAGAAATGACACGTATGTTGTTAAAAGAAGGCTTGCTTAGTTGTTTAGAAAATAATTCTTTTGAGTCTGTAACAGTAACATCGTTGTGTAAAGCTTCGGGTATAACTCGTTCTACTTTTTATTTACACTATAGTAATATCATGGAAATTGTTGATGATTTAGTGGATGATGCAATCGCTTATTCAAAGCCAGGAATGGTAGATAACAACAATTTACAAACTATAGCTAACACCTTATCAGCTGCTTCTAATTCTGTTTCATTGAGAGAAGCATACGATTCTATTTTTGATAGATTGCCTTTATGTCAGCGTATTATACGACATAAAAAGTATTTACCTTTATTTTTAGATGAACAAATTTCAGAATATGTATTACAACGCATTATACGGCGTGAAAAAGATCGGCAAGGGCTCGTTATGGCAGAAGCACTTGGGGTTTCGTTTGATGTGGGGGTATCTGTTTTTGTATTTTTAGTACACGGTCTATATGCTGTTAATAAACAATATAAGTGGTCTCAGAGCGATGAGTGGTTAGAAGCTCAGAAAATTATTTTTGAACTCGTTTATCGTGG
>CABQQJ010000066.1 GCA_902466275.1 uncultured Veillonella sp.
CCATGAAATGGGCATTGCCGATGTAAACCAAGTGCTCACATTAAATGATTTAGTTCGTACTGATGATGTTATCTTTGCGGCTACTGCTATTACACGTGGTAACTTATTAAATCCAATTCAATATTTCCCAGGTGGTGCGCGTACACATACTATTGTGATGCGGTCTAAAACTGGTACGGTTCGTTTCCTTGATACAGTGCATATGGATCATAAACTTAAAACATTAAAAGCAAAATAAGAATAAAGCCCTGAAATATACTCAAAAATTGGACATAAATTTTTGAGATATATTCAGGGCTTTTTTTTCTTTGTATTTTCTCTCATTCTCTTGATGAGATATATCGAAAAATAGTATAATAACATTTAGTATATGACGTTATAAATACAAGGTCTTGTAGCTTATACAAGATGAACGATATAAAGTGTAGGAGGAATTCTGTTGGAAAAGTTAATCATTCAAGGTGGCAATCGATTGGAAGGACGTGTACGTGTTAGTAGTGCTAAAAATGCAGTACTCCCTATTATTGCCGGTACTTTGCTAGCATCAACGCCTAGTAAATTGCTTGAAATTCCAAATTTAGAAGATGTAGGCACGATTTGCCAAGTTATCGAGTCTTTGGGGGTTAAAATTACTCGTAATGAAGCAGATGATGAAATCATTTTTGATGCTTCTACATTGACTGCTACGGAAGCTCCTTATGAACTTGTGCGTAAAATGCGTGCATCCTTTCTTGTCATGGGTCCACTTTTGGCTCGTAAAGGGGAGGCTAAAATCTCAATGCCTGGTGGATGTGCTATCGGTGCACGTCCCATTGATCTTCATTTAAAAGCATTTGAAGCATTAGGTGCAAAAATTGAAATTACTGAAGATTATGTATATGCTCATGCTCCGGAAGGACTTAAAGGGACTCAAATTTATTTGGATTTCCCAAGTGTGGGGGCTACAGAGAATGTAATTATGGCTGCTTCTATGGCGGAAGGTAAAACCGTTATCGAAAATGCTGCAGAAGAGCCTGAAATTGTTGATTTAGCTACATTCTTAAATGCTATGGGGGCTAATATTCGCGGAGCTGGCACAAATGTGATTCGTATTGAAGGTGTACCTCAATTACACGGTGCTATTCATACAGTTATTCCTGATCGCATTGAAGCTGGTACATATTTAATCGCAGCTGCTATGGCAGGTGGTGATGTATTCGTAGAAAATGCATTGCCAGAACATCTAAAACCAGTAGTGGCTAAATTAAAGGAAGCTGGTGTAACAGTAGAGGAAGAAATCGACGGCATTCGCGTTATCAGTAGTGGTAAAGGCATTAAAGCTGTCGATATTAAAACCTTGCCATACCCTGGATTCCCAACAGATATGCAAGCTCAATTCATGGCTCTTACTACGATTGCGGAAGGCACTAGTACAGTAACAGAAACTGTATTTGAAAATCGTTTTATGCATGTTGCTGAACTTCGTAAAATGGGGGCGCATATTGACATCGATAATCGTCAAGCTATTGTCGAAGGTATGCCAAGCTTACACGGGGCTATAGTGAATGCTACTGACCTGCGTGCTGGAGCGGCGCTGGTATGCGCTGCATTGACTGCGGAAGGTAGAACAGAAGTCGGTCGTTTACATCATATTGACCGAGGTTATGATGATTTTGTAGGTAAATTGCAAAGGTTAGGTGCTGATATTGTTCGGGTTGACGAATAAGAGTACACAGCCAAAACAAAATAAAAAGAAAAGAAGCCGGCGCTCTAAAGGGCCGGCTTTATACAACGAGCAACAGAACTTAGGTGCTGCAAAGGTTGAGAATTCGAAAGCGAGTACTACACGTAAACCATTGAGAAGGACAAAACGTAAGTCTACTAAGCTTTCAAATGGCGTGGCAAAGCAAGCTAATCATTTGGCCTCCAATATGCGCGAGACCATGATTAAAGTTACAAAAATGCGCCGTGCTGAACGACGTAGTCGTGAGACTGTAGCGATTGCTAAAACAACGCCAGCCATGACATTAAAACGTTTAGTTCGACCTGAGCAAGTCGGGGATTTAATGAGTCGTTTAAATCGATCTTTAAACTTTGATTTGGGAATTGATTTAGGGACTGCAAATATCCTCATTTTTGCGAAGGGTAAAGGCTTGGTATTAGATGAACCTGCGTATATTGCACGGGATAATAAAACCGGTGATATTCTTGCTTTAGGTGAGGCTGCACGTTCTATGGTAGGCCGTACTCCAAAAGGGATTTCCGTCATCCGTCCAGTTCAAGCGGGCGTTATTGCAGATTATGATATGACAGAATTCATGTTAAAGTACTTTATTCGCTCCGTTGTACCTGCTTCTAGATTGATGAAGACGCGTATTATCGTATGTGTGCCATCAGGCATTACACCTGTAGAGAAACGCGCCATTTTAGAGGCCTTACTCAGAACCGGTGCAAAAAAGACAGTCCTTATTGAAGAGCCATTGGCTGCTGCTATGGGGACTGGTCTCAATGATGCTAAGCACGTAGGGGCGATGGTTGTCGATGTTGGCGGTGGCACTACGGATATTGCCGTTCTTTGTGATACGGGTGTGGTTGTAAGTGAATCACTTCGCATCGGTGGAGATTCTTTTAACGAATCTATTATTCGTTATATCCGCCGTAAGAAGCGCCTCGTTATTGGTCCGCTAACGGCAGAGAAAATTAAAATTTCTGTAGGGACTGTGGATCGTCGTGCAAAGGAGCGTACGATTGAGGTACGAGGACGAGATGCAAGTTCTGGATTACCAAAGATGGTTGCGGTGAATTCTTTAGAGATTCAACGTGCTCTAGAAGCACAAGTGATGAATGTTTTGGAAGGCGTTAAGTCCATTTTAGAAAAAACTCCACCGGAACTTGTGGCCGCTATCAATGATCATGGTATCATTCTTACTGGTGGTGGCGCGCTCATCGATGGATTAGACCGTGTTATTACACGTTCTATTGGAATCGCGGCATACCTTGTAGAATCTCCAAGATATGCAGTAATTAAAGGTGTTGCAAAGGCTTTAGATGAAATGTCACAGCTTCGTGATACATTAGATGAGTTACAATAATATAGTTACAATAATATACCATGATGAAGTGAGCTTAAATTGACGAGGTTATGGTCTACAGTTATTCTATTTTATGTATGGAGTATCTTTAGATTGTAACCTCGTTTTTCGTTTATTTTTTGAATTTTTCATCTTTATGCTGTATACTATAGTAAAAGTATATTGCGTAAAATTGATGTAATGATATAAGGCCATTATTATGGTTTGTAGCTATAGAGGAATTAAAGATGAAACGATATCTGTATATGACTTTTGCTGTTTTAGGTCTACTGGGTAGTACCGTTCCTCATGCTGAGGCCGGTAATTTAACAGGGGTGCGCGTATCTAATCATGAAGGTACAAGCCGAATTGTTTTAGATGTATCTGAAATGCCTGTATCTTGGACTCAATCCTATAATGAAGAAACACATGCTCTTACATTGAACTTAGGGGGTACTACAAATGGTTTAACTGGCCCCATATCACAAAATGATAAAAAAACGGGAGTTCTTAAAGGCATTGGCTTACAACAGGTTAATGGGGCCTTACGAGTAACATTAACAGCGAATAAGGATGTACAACATCATGAGTTTGCATTAGAAAAGCCTTCGCGTATAGTAGTGGATTTATTTTCTGGCTATGCGCAACAGACTACAAAAGATGTAAATAAATCTGTAACGTATAGCAAAATTAATAACACCGTAGCTGAAGGGAAAATTCAAGCCTTTGCATTGACCGTAGATAATGATTCACCTATGGTGGTGGCGCATGTTCCAGAAGGTAAACCATTATCTTCTGTTACTCAAGCTCATACAGCTATCATTGGAGCAAAGGTAAAAGGGGGCAGTTTTGAACGACCTTACTCAGTGGCGAGTGATGGAGCCATTGATTTAGAGCGTATTTCTAATCGTGGTACGTTACGATATACGCCTAATAGAGGATACTTTATAGAAGAGAAAAAACCTTTACTTCAAGCTAAAACAAAGAATGAGAGTTTTGTAATCACCTCCGTTGATACGGTTCGTAAAGAGAATGCCTTGACCCTTTATACGTCAACTTATGGTCCTTCTACAAAGACCAATGAATATGGTTATGAAGTGACTGTAGCTAATGGCAAGGTTATTAGTAAACAAAAGGGAAATTCTAAAATTGGGGAAAACCAATACGTATTGTCTGGTCATGGCGAATCTGGAAATGCTTTACGTAAATTAAAAGTTGGAACACCTATTACGATTCAAAATAGAGAAGAACTTGCTCAAGTTAGTACTACCGGTGGAGCTAGTTTAGAAGTGGGCACTATGGTGATGAAAGGCGGTCGCTATGTAGGTGCTGATGAATCTAATAACAAAGGTCGTAGCTTCATTGGAACCACAAAGGAACACGATTTAGTTGTGCTAACAGTTGATAAATCCGAACTTCAATCTGTAGGTGTGACTCAAAAAGAAGGAGCTCAGTTATTGTCTAAATTAGGTGTTGTTGATGGCGCTGAATTATCAAATCAAGGTAGCATTGATATAGTTATCAATGATGATTATGTACACAAATCTTCTGCACCTATGAGTTATGAGGATATAGTAATCATAAAATAGATTCGCTGCATACAATTTTGTTTGAAATATTACTAATAATTTAGTATACTATAAATACATAACTAATTTTGTAAAAGGAGGGATCGTTATGAAAAGAGTAGTGTTAGCTTTAGCTGCATTAGGCATTTTAAGTGTTAGCTCTGTAATGGCGGCCCCTGTATCATACCAAAGTGTATTAACAGGTAAAGTTGCTTCTACAGTTTCTGTTGGTACTTCTGTAACAGAAGGCCAAACATTGGTGACTGTAGAGACATTGGCTGGTCCTATGGCTGCTGCTAAATCTACTGTAACTGGTACTGTAACGGCGGTTAATGTTACAGTGGGTTCAGACGTTTCTCGTGATCAAATCGTTGTCACTGTAGAAAGTAAATAAAGGAGAGAAGGAATGAAGTTTTCTCATTCTTGGCGTCGGTATAGAAAAGCGATACTGGCGCTTTTCTTCTGTACTTCACTTACAACTGCACAGGCTATTGATTTTATGCCTGTCAATGATGTAACAACAGGTATGGAAGGTATTGCAAAAACTGTAATCGTAGGGGATACTATTTCCACCTTTGATGTAAAGGTACTGGGTGTCATGAAGGATAAGGGACCATCTGGTCATCTTATTTTAGCCAAGTTTTCCGGACCCGTTATGGATCAAACTGGTGGCATTGCGCATGGTATGAGTGGTAGCCCTGTATATATAAATGGTAAGCTCGTTGGCGCTGTTGCCTATGGATGGGGGTTTGCAGACGGCACAATTGGGATGATTACTCCTATCGAGGATATGGTAAAACTATGGAATATTCCATATGAGAAGAATTTATCTAAACCTTGGGATGACACGCAGTTGATTCCTCTAGGAACTCCACTGATGGCTTATGGCTTTGACGCGGCATCCATGGATTACTTTAAATCCAAGCTGCCACAATATAAATATGAAACATATGATACAGCTAGTGCTAGTGGGGATGAAACTGCAAAGCCTTTGGAGGCTGGTGGCTCTGTAGCCGCATTATTAGTTGAT
>CABQQJ010000067.1 GCA_902466275.1 uncultured Veillonella sp.
GGGTGACCATTGGTCACCCCTGATTCTATTAGTCACTTGACAAAATTGATACATGACCTTTATATATTAATCCTATTCATAAAAATCATATTAGTATATAATTAATATATATAAATTAGGTTGTGTATTGATGAAAGGAGAGGATTCATCATGAAACCATTTGGTAAAAGGGTAGCAATGGCTGTGTTGTGTGCGGCGACATTGACATCCCCATTTTTTTTGAGCGGTTGTAGTATGTCAGAGCTATGGCAGGGAACTGAACAGAGCCGCAAGGAAATTGCGCAGCGGTCTGAGCAGGATCAGGTACAGTTATTTAATCAATATGTGAAAGCCATAAGCCGATTTAACCGCATGGCGGTAATGTTTGATTATGCGAATAGGCCAACTCTTAATGAGTTAAAAGCGGGGCAGCATTTAACTGTATTTAATGCACCGAACTTTAAGCAGCTACAAAAAGAATTAGAAGAGGCTAAGCAAGCCGGTATTCCTTATGATGAAATGAAGGAGCCTTTAGATAAGTTGCTTTCAAAATTGAATGAAATTACACCGGTGGCCGAAGAGCTCGATGCATACTATAAATCTAAAGGGTATACCACAGATAACTATGCTAAGGAGCAACAATTAGGCCCTAAATATGTTCAATTATATGAACAATTTGTTCCTATTTATGCTGACTTTGATAATGTTATGCATAAAATCAATACGGACCGCTTGCAACAACGGTTACAACAATTGCGTGATGCAGGCAAGAAAAATGCAGCTGCAGCACAAGAGGTTCATTTGCGACTTACTGCGGTCCTAGAAAAGATCGATAGTGAAAAACAACTAGATGTAAATGCTATCAATCAAGAGTTGCAAGCTATTGGTGATGTATCAAATGGTATTACTAGTCCTAAGTATGATTCTGTTAAGACCTCTGTAAACTCTACGATTGGTGCCATTCGTACCTATATGGGATCCAAACAAGATAACGATTATAAACATATGGTTGAGGCCTATAACCGTTACATTTCCAATATGAATACAACCAATATGAATGAATTGGATCAATAGAGTTAATACGGATTAAGACGGATACGTTATATATGAGTTAATATAAGTATGAGCATCATATAAGCGTAACTTAGTGTAAGTATTATATAAGCATAAGTTAATGTAAGTATTATATAAAAAAGCTGTATCGAATGAGGATATCATTTGATACAGCTTTTATGAGTTTATAGGTTAGATATAGTTTCTAAAATGGTTTATGAGATTGCATGCAGATGGCATACGCTCTCTTGTACTTAACTACATTTTTCTAATGGTTGTAATTTGATTTGATAATGAGAACAACACTAAGGCTATCCAGATACAACCAAAGGCGATCATTTGTGGTGTGCCAAAGCTTTCACCAAAGTAGAAAATAGCTAGCAACAAGGCAATGGTAGGGGAGACATATTGCAGGAAGCCTAGTAGGTTGAGCGGCAATAGCTGCGCACCATAGGAGAATAGCACCAATGGAACAGATGTAGTTAGACCGCAGGCTATGAGCAGCATGGATGTATACCAGTCTGTGCCGAAATAGGACCACACGGTATTATCGACCATGGTCGTATATAGTAAGGCTAGCGGTGTTAATAGCCAGGCCTCAAAGGCGATGCTCGTAAAGGGAGAGATGAGTAGTTTCTTTTTTACGGCCCCATAAAGACCGAAGGAAACGGCGAGGATCATCGATACTAACGGCAAGGATCCTACTTGATAGGTGAGTAAGGCGATGCCGATGGTAGCGATGAGGACACTCAGCTTTTTCGGTATAGATAGAACCTCTTTAAATAGGATGACACCTAATACTACATTGAAGAGTGGGTTGATGTAATAGCCAAGGCTCGTGTTCATAACTTGATTATTGGCGATGGCCCAAATGTAGGTGAACCAGTTTACGCTGATGATGACTGCCGCAACTAAAAGTAGGAATAGTTGTGAACGTTGTTCTTTTAGTAATTGAAAGTCCTTTTTGAACTGTTTAAAATGTAGGCCAAATACAACGATCGCCATGCAAATACCTGACCAGATAATGCGCTGTGCCAGTATATTATACGGTGAAACATGGTTTAATAATGCCCAATAGAGAGGGAGTAAGCCCCAGATGATATAGCAACTAAGGGCTGTTATTAGACCTTTTTTACTTGTATGCTCCATAATGCCTCCTTGTGATTGTATACATTATATCACGCATTGTGTTTGCATTTGTGCGTAGGCTTAGATTTTATGATGATTTGTACTCGATTTATAACTCGATTTGCAGACAATGAATACGTATATTTGATAGCGATGAGTTTTTATCATTTTAAATATGCATTAGTTATAACCTAAAATTTGATACTTATGATTAACTGTTATGTTCATTGACTTTGTGCATAATCTTACACTATATTGGACTTAGAACAACGAATATAGAGAATAGGTGTCGCAAGACTTAATAGAGAAATCGGTATAAGCCGATGCGGTCCCGCCACTGTAAGGATGAGTCTGCTTTCATACATGTCACTGGAGTAATCTGGGAAGGCGAAAGCGAGGTGATGATCCCGAGCCAGGAGAACTGCCTATTTGATAATCACCGTTATGTACCTACGAGCGATAGGAAGGGGATTGGGGTATGCTGGCTACAGTATTTTTTAGTGTACCTTTCAATAAGAAACCTTACGTGTCACTTTAGGTGGCACGTTTTTTATTGCCCTTAGAGTGGATGTTGAGTATAGGAATCAGGTTTTATAGATATTAAACAGATGGACACATTTTGAGGTTGATGTGGTCCAATAAGATAAAGCTCGAGTGATTCATATATCTAACAATTCGCAGGTACGGTGCGCTGTTTCTCGGTATGGTTTCGAGTTGAAAAGGAGGCACATATATGTCTGACAAAAAGACTTCAAAGGATGCTGAACGCGATCTATTAGCTCCTGTATCCTTTGATGAATTTGAGAAACCTACGTATGAACAATGGCAGGCCGAGGTTGAAAAAGCGTTAAAAGGTGGCGACTTCCATAAGAAGATGTTCACTAAAACCTATGAGGGAATTACGTTACAACCAATTTATACGCCTGCATTGCATGGAGAAAAAATTCCAAAGGGTGTATACCCTGGGGCAGGTGAGTTCCTACGTGGCACAAAGGCAAGTGGTTATATTAAAGACTCTTGGGGCGTATCCCAATATGTAGACGAATCTTTTCCTAAGGATGCTAACCATGCAAGTTTATACGAAATTGTAAAAGGTGGCACCATTCACAATATTCGTCTTGATGAAGCAACACGCCATGATCAAGATGTGCAAGTAGGCGCAGCTGTTGGTATCGGCGGTACATCTCTGTCTACTATGGATGATTGTAGCCAATTGATTGAGCGTTTTAATTTGAAGGAAAACCCTTTATACATTGAAACAGGTGCTTCTGCAGCTATCTTGCTCGGTATGTTAGCCGCTACGGTGAAAGGCTCTAAAAAACAGACCTCTGACTTGAAAGGTCTCGTTGGCGCAGACCCTATTGGTGTTTGGGCTAAAGATGGTACATTGCATATGTCTTTAGATACAGCCTTTGATGAAATGGCACATACTGTTGTATGGGCTAAAGAACAGGCACCAGAGCTTAAAACAGTGCTTGTATCCGGCGATGTATACGCTAATGGCGGCGCTAACGATGTGCAAGAGGTTGCCTATGCATTGGCAACAGCAGTTTGCTATGTGCGTCAATTAGCACAGCGGAACATCGATATTCATACTATTGCTAAAAGCATGATGTTTACATTCTCCTTGGGGGCAAACTTCTTCATGGAAATTGCTAAACTACGTGCATTGCGCGTGCTTTGGGCGCGCATTATGGAGGCCTTTGGTGCAGAAGAAGCTGACCGTGCTGTTCATGTACACGGCAGAACATCTGCTTTCACAAAAACTGTATACGACCCATATGTAAACTTGTTGCGCAATACAACACAAGCATTCTCTGGCGTTGTAGGCGGTTTGAACAGCCTTGAAGTATCCCCATTCGACCAACCAATTCGCAAAGCAGACGACTTCTCTCGCCGTATTGCTCGTAACATCCAAGTTATGTTGCAAACTGAATTCGAGTTGCGTCAACCTGTGGACCCTGTAGGCGGTTCCTGGTATGTGGAAACATTGGCTGCTGAACTGTGTGAAAAAATCTGGGCTGAGTTCCAAACTATTGAGGCTAAAGGTGGTATCGTAGCAGCTTTGAAAGAAGGCTATCCACAAGCTCAAGTTAAAGCTATTCTTGATGAGCGCTTCAAAAACCTTGCATACCGCAGAGATGTGGCTGTAGGTAACAACATGTATGCGAATATGACTGAAGAATTGCTTGATCCAAAACCAGAAAATCAAGAAACATTGCGTCAAAAACGGGTTGCTCAAATCGAAGAGTACTTGGCGAGTGCGGAGCCAGATGCTGTTGTGAAAGCACAGGCTACCCTAGAAGCAGGTACGACAGAGCCAGGCGCTTTGATTGGCCTTATTGAACTCGGTGCATTACAAAAATTAACAATACGTCAAATCCGCAAGGCTTTAGATGCTGGCGATATTGCATCCGAAACGATTGAATCCATTGCAGCCCATCGCTGGACTGAACAGTTTGAAGCACTTCGCATGCGCACTGAGAATTATAAACAACGTACGAAAGATAATGTGAAGGTATTCTTGGCTAATATGGGCCCAATTCCTCAACACAAACCTCGTGCGGACTTCTCCACAGGCTTCTTCGAAGTAGGTGCTTTTGAAGTTATCAAAAATGATGGTCATGAAACAACGGCTGATGCTGCGAAAGCTGCTCGTGAAAGTGGTGCTGATGTTGTCGTTATCTGTTCTACAGATGATACATATCCTGAATTAGTACCACCACTAGCGAAAGAATTGAAAGAAACTATGCCGAATGTAACGGTTATCTTGGCAGGGGCACCGCCTAAGGACCTCGAGCCTGTATACCGTGAAGCTGGCGTAGACGACTTCATTTCCGTTCGTGCAAATTGTTACGAAATCTTGAATACGTTACAAGATAAGAAAGGGATGTGAGCTCATGTTTAAAAATCCAGACTTCTCCTCTCTTGGCTTGGGATCTCAGACAGCAACATCTCGCGATGCATGGCTTGCTGAACTTCAAAAAGAAACAGGAAAAAGCTTTGAAGATTTATATAATACAACAATGGAGCAAATCCAACTAAAGCCTCTCTATACAGAGATGGATTATGAAGGAATGACACACCTTGACTATATGGCTGGTGTACCTCCATTCTTGCGTGGACCTTATTCCACAATGTATGTTACTCGTCCTTGGACAGTACGTCAGTACGCTGGTTTCTCCACAGCCGAAGAATCCAATGCGTTCTATCGTCGTAACTTGGCAGCGGGCCAAAAAGGTTTGTCTATCGCCTTTGACCTTGCTACTCACCGTGGTTATGACTCCGATCATCCTCGTGTAGTAGGTGACGTTGGTAAAGCGGGCGTTGCGGTAGACTCCATCCTCGACATGGAAATTCTATTCTCTGGTATCCCTCTTGATCAAATGTCCGTATCCATGACAATGAACGGCGCCGTATTGCCTGTTATGGCATTCTACATCCTAGCTGGTGAAGAACAAGG
>CABQQJ010000068.1 GCA_902466275.1 uncultured Veillonella sp.
ATACGAGACGCTCCCTAAGTCTATGCTCTTCATCGGCACTCATCACCATATCCGCTACATTCTCGCCAGATGCGAAGATATCCATACCAAAGGCGACTTCTCCATCATCGGTGGTGCGATCTGGGATGTGAATTTCACGGCGATAACGCAATCGCTCACGCTTCCAGTACCGCATGTAACCGTACATGATGCCAGCTTTCACAAAGCCTGGGAACGGTACGGCCCCATTCAAATCAAAGCTATAAATCGATTCTATGAGGATGGCCCAGAGATAGCTCTCTACGTCCTCGCGGAACTCGCGGTTTCCCATGCGATTCGTATAGTGCAAGATGAGCGGTCGATACCTGCGACAGAGCTCGATTTGTGCCGCATCATGACGAAGCTCATCAGCGGACCACGGCTGATATCCTACCGTCTGAATCCGCATATTCGGCTTTTGACAGATGGACACGAGGCTCTTGTCCGACAAGGACGATAAAACTTGATGCCCACAGACGAGGGTCTGTAATTTCAATTCCTCTGGAATACTTTCCCTAGACTCATTAGCTTTCGATAGTAAAGAATGAGATGGTAATGCCTGTGTTTCTAACGTTTCTGACTGATAGTTGTCATGTTGTAAGTTTGCAGTTTTAATACATGTTTTTTGTACTAAAGGTTCTTCGTTTGTGTATAACATAAATCCCCTTTCCTGCCATGGCATAGCGCTTATCTACACAATAGCGCGGAACGGGGATTTTGACAAATTGGCAATTCCTTGGAATTTCCCTATATTCTGTTATATTTGAACCTTAATTTCTATCCATAGTACACCGTACCTATGCGATTCAAAGGGTAATTGCTGAAAATATATAATTACTAAAAATGACACCACATACGCAATGTGGTGTCATTATAAGAGGAAATATACTATCATTGGGTAATAGTATTCAATCTTTAGGTAGTAGTATTCAATCTGAGATTGTCTGATTAAATCGCAATACACGCGGCTTGGACAAAGTCCTTTAGCTGCGGTTTTACATGATTATAATATACATCAGCGCCATAACCGCGCACGATATCGCCCCAGTATTTATATACATAGCGGTACCAGAAATGGAACATACTGTTCGTGAAATGGTAATCCGCGTACTTTGCGTTCCCACGGCTACTTGCCTGAATACGACCTACGAGCCCCATAGACATGAGATCGTTCAAACGAGATGTAAAGGTACCACTTTTAATTTGGCTTTCTTGTAAAAGCTCCACGTAGTATGGTCTTTCAAGGGTAGCAAGGCCAGACAGGATAGCGTTAGCACCTGTTATATTTTTCATATCTCGATGTAAGATATTCTGTGTTTCTTCAAATAGAGCGCCCGATACGGAGAAGAACAAATTAATGATATTCGTATCGATGCTTTCACCATTATCAAAGTATTGCACATAGGCAGGTAACCCACCGGTTACGGCAAAGACGGTGCGCAAATCATCCTTTGCATAGTGAAGTCCCAAGGATTTCATATCAACTAAGGAAAATGGTTTCACCTCAAGATATTCGGACACGAAAGGCCCAATGAGGCTGCGATCGCCAATGATGCGGCCATCGAGCTGTTCCAGACCATTAGCCATCAATATGATGTTCAAACGACTCGTATCTTTATAGGTATCTAATAAATCGCGCAAGTGAATGGGAAACTGAGGAACTGCTTCCACCAAGGATGGATAATCGTCAATCACCACAGTCTGAGGTGTTTTCACACTGCTTTCAAAAAGTCTCACAAAAGCCTGCTGCAAACTCTCTACAGGCTCGAATGTATCTTGAGCATTAGCAGGAACAAAACGTGCCTCAAGAGCTCTATTTATATCAGCCACATGGACTGATTCATTGGCCATGCGCCCCGCCAAATATATCGCCTTATGACGGCGTACAAGTTGCGAAGCCACATAGGATTTACCACTGCGATGAGGACCATATACAACACATAAACTCATTTGGCCCATTGCAATTCGGGACTGGATACGCTCTATAATCTCAGCACGTCCCACAAAATTCATATACTCACCTCCAACTATTTACGGAAATTATTATATCATAATTTTAAATCATTATTAAACTTTTTTTCATATAGTTAACATAGCTTTTTATTATGTTAATTTTTTTACGCATCAAATCATAGCTTTCATGCGATACATGTTGCCTTACCATCATAAAAGGCCTTATGATTACTTTATTTTCATATACCTTTGATATCAACATATCCTATAAGGCGTGGTTATATAAGTTATACATTATAAGCTATACATATTAAACTATAGATTTTAATCTATACAGTTTAATCTATATATTTTAAAAATGACGTGCTAACCAAAAGGTATAGCACGTCATTTGCATGTTAAGTATATTAAATTATTACTAAATTCTCTTATACTAAGTTTCTTAATAGTAAATATCTAACTTGTAAATATCTAATTCGTAAATTTCTGATTACAAAATCTAATATTCCTAAATATCTTATGGATCAATTTGCGTTTGCATTTTCATCAATAAGATGCGCTTAACCGATTCGTTAAGGCGCTCGGTCGTAATCGTTCCATCCGCCACCGCTTGCGTCAGCGCACGATGGACTTCATCGATATGAATCGTATCCGCATCAACAAGAATGAGATCACTGCCCGCTAAAATAGAGGCCACAGCGTAATCGCCTATCTTTTGGTTGGATTGCAACGCACCCACATCGATACGGTCCGTCATAACGATACCCTTATAACCGAGCTCCTTGCGAAGCCAACCGTCTATAATCGGCTTAGAGGAACTCGCCAAGTGTTCGTTATCGATAGCGGGAATCTGGATGTGACTCATCACAAGCATATAGCTATTCGCCGTCGTCTGCGCAATGAGCCGTTTAAAGACGGCTACATCATTATTGCTGAGATACGCTTTCGCCTCATTAGCTGATCCAAAGGATGCATCCCCTAAGGTCACCGCCGGAAAGTAGTTATAAGCGGACCACATATGATTAATTTGGTAACGCTCCACCATGGCAAGGTTTATATGGCCTGCCCACGTGGGATCGGATGTATAGGACATATTCGGTACGCCAAGGTTAGCATTAGGCCCAATAACCAAGTTAAAGCCCATATCCCGCATTTCAATAGCAGATCGCGTGGCCAAATTAATGATACGATCCATAGGCAATTGCCCCCATCGATTGGGCTTCGGCAACCGCAAGAAACTTTCATTCCCATGCAATATGCGATCACGATGCACCGCAATATAGGGTGTCACCATGCTAGAGGTTATCGCCGTTTGCATAATATCGCTGGTGAAAGTTTTCACTTGGTTCTTATTAATAAGATTTTCATTCGTTAACATAACGCCACTGACACGGTATTTTCGGATCACATCCTTTTGGGATTGTCCTATCGTACTACCATGAAGGCTGATCATCATCAGCTGCCCCACCTTATCCTCTTGAGACATGGCCGCAATCCAAGTGTCCACCTTTTCAGACACGGGTTTGTTGGACTCCAGGACGGCACGGTACGATACGGTTCGTACCGTTTCTTGTTCTGCCTGACTCTCATGTTGGCATCCAGTTGTACCAACGACAGCAACTAGTAAGGCAAGGCCACTCAGGACCCGCCGAAAAAACTGGTTCATCTCTCCTAAAAGCTCCTTAATGCTTACGCAATATTATGAATATTATGGGCTTTCTATGTTGCTCTCCCAATGCAACACCCATAAGTCCCCTCTTGATCCGTACAGTATATTTTTATATTATACACTAAATGATTCATCTTTTCCTCATAATAAAATAATTTTTTTATACTGGATTATTATAATAAAGTTATACAGTAAAAATATGTGAATTTTGAATAATTATATAAAAAAATCCTACGAATCGTTTAAAAAGTGACCGCACTGTAACAAAAGGCTACGTGAGTATCAAGTCACTCATGACCCGTAGGATTTTCTATTTTATATTGTTGTACCCTAAATAGCTAACGCTACTATGAGTGTATAAGCATTTGATTACTTTATAACAGCCTGCTGTTTGAGTAATCGACTATTATTAACCTTTAAATTTTTCTTTCTTTACTGACACATAGTCAACACCAACTTGCACCATATTCAAGCAATTGGCTGTCATTAACCTTTAAATTTAGGGGATGTTGGACATGTTTCAGGTGTCACGTCCTTACGTGTACCAAGAACCGCGCTGCGGTCTGTGTAGTGTGTGTGTAAAAGTTCGTGTGCCTTATGGCCCAATGGTTCGCCTAAGAAATCTTTGTACAATGTTTGGATTTCTTCATTTTCATAGGACGCAACCCATTTATAGTTTTCGTCAGCTTCGTAAAGGCCACCGATACGAGCTTCCTTAGTTTTAACCGCTTGAGGCAATTTAGTACGCGGTTGACCACCGCCACCGATACAGCCACCTGGGCACGCCATAACTTCGATGAAGTCGTAGTGTTTGCCACTGTCTTTCAATGCATTCAAGAAGTCACGTGTATTTTTACCGCCATGAACAACAGCAACCGACAATGTTACATCATCACCCAATTGAACAGTTGCCTCTTTTACGCCTTCCATACCGCGAACGTCCTCGAGGTGAGTCAACGCATATGGAGGTGGCTCTTTATCAGTGATGAGCTTGTAAGCCGTACGCATCGCCGCTTCCATAACACCACCTGTGTTACCGAAGATGATGGATGCGCCAGTTTCCATGCCGATTAAGTCGTCGAATTGGGATTCTTCGATAGCATTAAAGTCGAGGTTTTCCTCTTGGATCCAACGGATGAACTCACGAGTTGTGATGGAAATATCTGTATCCATGCCAAGGGATTCATCATTGTGGTAACGAGCCGCTGCATTTTCTTCTTCCCGTTTCGTTTCTGCTTTTTTAGCCGTACAAGGGTTTACAGATACGGATACGATCTTACGAGGATCGATGCCTTTTTTCTCTGCAAAGTACGTTTTAATCATAGCCGCTTCCATAGCGATACAAGAACGTGTGGAAGACAAGTTAGGAATCAATTCAGGGAAGTAGATTTCCGCAAAGCGAACCCACGCTGGGCAGCAGCTTGTAAACTGAGGAATTTGACCACCGTTTTTAAGGCGTTCTACAAGCTCGGATGCTTCCTCCATAATGGTTAAGTCCGCACCAAAGTTAGTATCTACTACATAGTCTGCACCAAGTGCGCGCAAAGCACCAACCATTTTACCTTCAAGGAATGTACCTGGTTCATAGCCAAAGCCTTCACCGATGGATACACGAACAGCAGGAGCCGTTTGGATAACGACGATTTTTTCAGGATCAGCAAGGGCTGCTTTTACCTTTTCAAGCTCGGATTTAGCATGCATGGAGTCGAATGGACATGCAGCCGCACATTGACCACAGTGGATACATACAGGCACGTCACCATTTGCATCAAGATCGTAGTAGTCGAGTACGCTCATTACGTCCGCACAAGCGCGACGGCATAACGTACAGTTTTTACACTTGGAAATGTCGTGATAAATGGATGGATTGTCGAGTGCAATCGGCACGCGTTTATCGATAAATTCGTATTGAGACATGAGGACCTCCTCTAACAAACTAAAACTAGCAAACCTT
>CABQQJ010000069.1 GCA_902466275.1 uncultured Veillonella sp.
CTTTGCAAGCGGTCAATTCTATTTCTAACGAATGGATACAACAACAAGATACACCGATTGCAGAAGATGTGCTTTCAGAAATAGTAAAAGAATCTACAACTCAAGCATTAGATGCTCTAATAGCAATGCGTACGGTGGAAGGTAAACATATTGAACAAGATTTATTATCACGTATCTCTACCTTAGAAAATGTCATCAAACATATTGATGAGAATAAGGCGGGAGCCGTAGAAGCGTATCGCGAGCATATAAAAGGTAAAATTCAAGAGTACTTAGTTTCTTTGGAAGCGAGTATCAGTGAAGATCGTTTTTTGCAGGAAATAGCTTTACTAGCTGATAAGACTGATATTACGGAAGAGATTGTCCGATTCAGCTCACATGTGGTACAATTAAAAAACACACTTGTAGATGAGAATTCCATCGGTCGTAAGGTGGATTTTATTTTGCAAGAAATGAATCGTGAAGTGAATACAATTGGTTCCAAAGCTATGGATTCAAGTATTACAGAGTTTGTGGTTCAACTTAAATGTGAGTTAGAAAAAATTAGAGAACAAGTACAGAATGTAGAGTAATAGGAGGTCCATAAATGAGTATTCAATTATTGAATATAGGCTTTGGTAATATGGTATCTGCTAACCGTGTTATGGCTATTATTAGTCCTGAATCCGCCCCTATAAAGCGGATGGTTCAAGATGCTAGAGACAAGGGATTGCTCATTGATGCCACATATGGTCGTAAGACACGTGCTGTATTAGTTATGGATAGTGGTCAAATTGTATTATCTGCAATTCAACCAGAAACCGTAGCACATCGACTTGTGCAACATGATGTGGATGTAGATACAGTGGAATCATAGGAGTGCATATGTCAGACAGAGGATTATTAATCGTTATATCCGGGCCATCTGGCGCAGGTAAAGGTACGATTTGTGCGAATATTCGTAAAGAAATGCCTAATTTAGTTTATTCCGTTTCTATGACAACCCGTGCTCCACGTGTGGGTGAAAAGGAAGGAATTAACTATTTCTTCCGCTCTAAAGAGGAATTTGAGTCTTTACTTAGTGAAGACGCATTCTTAGAATATGCTAAGGTATATGATAATTACTATGGTACTCCAAAACAACATGTAATGGATTTATTAGATGATGGTAAAAGTGTACTATTAGAAATTGATATTCAAGGTGCTATGCAAGTAAAAGAACGTTTTAGTGATGCTGTATTTATTTATATAGTGCCACCATCTCTAACTGAGTTATCTGAGCGTTTACATAACCGCGGTACAGATGCGAAAGAAGTTATTGATAAACGGCTGTCATTAGCTTGTTCTGAATTGGCATTAGCTCATCGATATGACTATATAGTTGTAAATGATGATCTCGCAGAGGCATCAGAGAGGGTTGCTTCTATTTTACGGGCAGAATCCTGTAAGATTAGTCGTAATAAAGAGCAAATTCAATTTATTTATAAACAGTATCAAGAGTCTAAGGAGAAGTGATAGTATGATGGTAAAACCTCCATTGAAAAAATTGGAAAGTCAAGTTGATAGCAAATATACTTTGGTAACATTGGCAGCTAAACGTGCTCGTGAATTAACAGATGGCGAACAATGCTTAGCTGAATCTACACATGCAACTGACAAGCCTGTATCCTTGGCATTCTATGAAATTGCCGAAGGTGAAGTGACGTATAAACGTACTAAAGAAGGCATTAAATAAGATAAATCAATTCCTTGTATCCTTGATACAAGGAATTTTTAAAAGGAGAAGAACATGCGCGGAAAACATATCATTGTCGCAGTATCTGCAGGTATTGCAGCGTATAAGGCAATTGAAGTGGTAAGCAGACTTCGTAAAAAAGGGGCTGAAGTAAAGGTTGTAATGACACAAAATGCAACGCATATTGCGTCACCTTTAACGTTTGGCGAAATCAGTGGACATCCTGTAGCTCTAGACATGTTTGAACAAGTTCATCAGTGGGATGTAGAACATATTGCACTGGCCACTTGGGCAGATGCATATGTAGTTGTGCCTGCAACAGCAAATGTGATCGGAAAAATTTATGCAGGCATTGCTGATGATATGTTAACTACAACAATTATGGCTACCACAGCACCTAAGTACCTTTGTCCTGCTATGAATACAGAAATGTATAATAATCCTATTACTCAACGCAATTTAGAAGGATTACGTTCTTTGGGGTACCATATTATGGACCCTGCAGAAGGCTGGTTAGCTTGTGGTATTACTGGTGTAGGACGTTTACCGGAGCCCGAAGCAATTGTGGATTGGCTAGAAGCTAAAATGTGCAGCACCAATGAGCTTGAAGGTACTACTATACTTGTTACAGCTGGCGGAACACAGGAGAGTATTGATCCTGTTCGGTATATTGGAAATCGTTCTAGCGGTAAGATGGGATATGCCATTGCAGAACAGGCTGCACACATGGGGGCTAAGGTGATATTAGTAAGTGCTCCCACATCCTTGCCTATACCAAGTGGCGTAGACTTTATTTCTGTAGATTCTGCGGTATCTATGCAGGAGGCTGTTGAAGCTCGTTATAATGATGTTAATGTAGTTATTATGGCTGCCGCTGTTTCTGACTTTAGAGTCCTTCATAAAGCAGAGCAAAAAATAAAAAAAATGGAGTCTATGACCATAGAACTTGTAAAAAATCCAGATATTCTACAAGGGTTGGGCTCTAAAAAAAGTCATCAAATTCTTGTTGGTTTTGCGGCAGAAACAGAACATGTAATCAAGTATGGTCAGGATAAAGTGGCTAGAAAAAATCTAGATATGCTTGTGGCCAATGATGTAAGCAAATCGAATGCAGGTTTTAATGTAGATACGAATGAAGGCTATTTTTTATATCCTGATAAAGAGCCTAAAGAAATGCCTAATATGAAAAAATCTGACCTTGCTCGACATATCCTTAGAGAAGTTATTGACTTAGTAGCAAACAAACATAGCTAACATAAATTAATTCTTGTGTGTGTTCTTTTAAGAAGGGTGTGTTTTTGTTATATGTTTGCTATACAAAAAGCGTATTTAGAGGGCTCCTTAGGAAAGGGAAAATGGAGTAATAATATTATCGCCGGATTGGTCGTAGGGGTTGTGGCTCTGCCTCTAGCAATGGCCTTTGCTATTGCTAGTGGAGTTACACCGCAAGCGGGCATTTATACGGCAATCATTGCAGGTATATTTGTATCCTTGTTTGGTGGCTCCCCTGTTCAGATTGCGGGCCCTACAGGGGCATTTATCGTTCTATTGAGCAGTATCGTTGTCAATTATGGCTTTGAAGGTTTACAAATTGCGACCATGATGGCAGGGATTATTCTGGTTTTAATGAGCGTTGCAAAGTTAGGGACAGTCATTCGGTTTATACCGACACCTGTTATTATGGGTTTTACAGCAGGTATTGGTGTTACGATCTGGGTAGGGCAATGGCCATATTTCTTTGGATTTCCACCGTTGCCTTATATGGCTCATTTCCATGAAAAATTATGGGCTATGATTCAGTCCTTACCATACTCTGACTTACCTACATTGGGGATTGCACTCTTAAGCTTAAGTCTACTGTTAGTTTTACCTAAAATCCCATATATTAATAAAGTTCCAGCTCCCATTGTAGCTATGATTGTTGCTACGGTTATTCAAGCTATCTACCAATTTCCTACGGTTTTAACCATTGGTAGTGCATTTGGTGGCATACCTCAAGGTTTGCCAGAATTTTCTGTACCAAAATTGAGTTTTGATAAAATCTTATCCTTAATCGGGCCGGCTTTTACAATTGCCATGCTAGGCGCTATTGAATCCTTATTGTCTGCAGTTGTTGCTGATGGTATGAGTGGCACCAAGCATGAATCTAATACTGAATTATTTGGACAAGGATTAGCTAATATATTTGCGCCATTGTTTGGTGGAATTGCATCAACCGGTGCTATTGCGCGAACTGCTACAAATATTCGTCAAGGTGGTAATTCTCCGGTGGCAGGTATTGTTCATGCCATTACATTAGGTGCCATTCTTTTATTTTTAGCCCCATATGCAGTGTATATTCCGTTGGCATCTATGGCAGCCATATTATTTGTAGTAGCCTACAATATGAGTGATGTACCACGTTTTATACGAATGCTTATTCTCGCACCTCGTCCAGATCAAATAATATTATTGCTTACCTTTTTCCTGACTATTTTTACGGATTTAGTAGTAGCTGTAAATGTAGGTGTAGTACTTGCAGTGTTGCAGTTTATGCGCAAAATGGTTAATACAATTGATGTGCATGAAGCAAGTAGTGCCGAATTATCAGCACAGATTAGGCATGAGATTACAATCCATCCAGAAATAATGGTATACACTGTAGAAGGCCCATTATTCTTTGGTGCTATAAGTGCATTTGATAGAGCGTTAAACTCTATACATAAAGATCCTAAATATTTAATCATTCGTTTTGTAAAAGTACCATTTGTAGATTTAACGGGTTTACGTATTTTACGAGGTATTATTGAAGAACTTCAAAAAAGAGGCATAGAAGTTTTGCTTAGTGATGTGAGTTACGATATACGTAGAGAGATGTATAAATCTGATTTCTTGGATATTCTGGGCCGTCATCATATGTATCGTCAGTTTGAAAGTGCCCTTCATAAGGCTGAACATGATTTAGCTTTAAAAGAGGCAAGAGAGGTATAATAATGACTTGCTTTCTCACTGTAAATACACTATAATATTTCTGTAACTCATCAAGAGTAGTGGAGGGATAGGCCCTGTGAAGCTACAGCAACCATTCCAAGCGGAAAAGGTGCTAATTCCTATGACAAATGTCGTTAGATGGGAGGGTCTCTCATGAGTACATGAGAGGCTTTTTTTCGTATTAGGAGGATAAAATGGCTGAAAAACATATGTTTTTTACTTCTGAATCTGTTACTGAAGGCCATCCAGATAAAATAGCTGACCAAATTTCTGATGCTGTTTTGGATGCGATTATTGAAAAGGATCCAACTGCTCGTGTGGCTTGTGAAACTTTAGTTACTACTGGTTTAGTTCATGTAGTAGGTGAAATTTCTACTCACACATATGTAGATATTCCTCGCATCGTACGTGATACAATTCGTGAAATTGGTTATACTCGTGCAAAATTTGGTTTTGATTGTGATACTTGTGGTGTACTTGTATCCATCGATGAACAATCTGCAGATATCGCCATGGGCGTTGATGAAGCACTTGAATCAAAAGATGGCAATGGTGAAGTACTTGATAAGATCGGTGCTGGTGACCAAGGTATGATGTTTGGTTATGCATCTAATGAAACACCTGAACTCATGCCTTTGCCAATTTCCTTGGCACATCGTTTATCTCGTCGACTTACAGAAGTTCGTAAGGATGGGACCTTAACTTACTTACGTCCAGACGGTAAAACTCAAGTTACTGTAGAATATGTTGATGGTAAACCTAAGCGCATTGATACAATTGTTATTTCTACGCAACATAGCCCAGAAGTAACACAAGAGCAAATTAAAAATGATTTGAAACGCTATGTTATCGATGTAGCACTTCCTGCAGAATTCATCGATGAAAAC
>CABQQJ010000070.1 GCA_902466275.1 uncultured Veillonella sp.
AACAGCTCAATATGTAACTGATATTGATGAAGTGTTAAAAGACGATTCCATCCAAATGGTAGTGGAATTGATGGGTGGTACAAGCTTTGCTAAGGATTGCGTAGAAGGAGCTTTAAAAGCTAAGAAGAATGTGGTAACTGCCAATAAAGACTTATTAGCAGAAGCTGGTCCATACTTATTAGACTTAGCGAGTAAAAATGGGGTAGATCTACGTTTTGAAGCATCTGTTCTAGGTGGTATTCCTATAATCCGCACATTATATGAATCGTTAGCCGGTAATCGTATTACTGAAATCATTGGTATTATGAATGGTACTACAAACTTTATTTTGACTAAAATGTCTGAAGAAGGTTTAAGCTACCAAGATGTATTGAAAGAAGCACAAGATTTAGGATATGCAGAGGCAGATCCTACAGCTGATGTAGAAGGACTTGATGCAGCTCGTAAATTGGCAATCCTTGCATCTATTAGCTTTAACCGTCGTATTTTCTTTGAAGATGTAACTGTAGAAGGTATTACTTGTATTGATACTGAAGATATAAAATTTGGGAAAGAGTTTGGTTACAATATTAAATTATTAGGTATTGCTAAAGAAACTAACCAAGGTTTATCTTTAAACGTATACCCTGCATTTATTCCTACAACACATCCTTTAGCATCCGTTCGCGGCTCTTATAATGCTATTTATGTAAAAGGTAATGGTATCGATGATGTAATGTTATATGGTCGCGGTGCTGGTAGCTTGCCTACAGGTAGCTCTGTAGTATCTGACATTATGGAAGTAGCCAAAAATATTTCGTACAATGAAACAGGTCGTTTGAAACCATTCTATTACGATCAAAAGAACATTTACTCTCCTGGCAAAATTCAATCTAGCTACTACTTGCGTTTAGAAGTAGATAATAAAACAGGTGTATTAGCAAAAATTTCTGCAAAATTAGCAGAACAAAAGATTTCTGTTTTATCTATCGTTCAACGTAATATGGATCCAGAAACTGCAGTACTGGCTATTGTAACATCTAAATGTCCTAGTTCTTATATTTCAAATCTTATCGATTCCTTTAATAGCTTGCGTTCTGTTAAGTCTGTTAATAGTGTAATTCGTATTATGGAAGTTTAAACTATGAACACTGTTCGCGTACAAGTACCTGCCACTAGTGCAAACTGTGGCCCAGGTTTTGATTGCTTAGGATTAGCACTAAATCTTTATAATATATTCAGATTTACACCAGATGAAAATGCTACAGAATATACATATACTTTTGAGGGCTTCGGTGCAGATATTTTACGCGCCGAAGATCCAAAAAAGAACCTTATTGGTTTTGCAATGGATCAAGTTTTTGCTACAGCTCAAGAACCAATTCAATACGGTCAGATTACGTCTGAAACCTTAATTCCACCATCTCGTGGTTTAGGTAGTAGTAGTACGGCTATAGTAGGGGGACTTTTACTGGCGAACGCATTAGTAAAGCATCCACTTTCAAAAGAAGAGTTACTGGTTATAGCAAATCGTATGGAAGGTCATCCAGATAATGTAGCGCCAGCTATTTACGGAAATTTATGTTGTGCTACAGGTTTAAAAAATAAGGTACTAAACACGGTCATTTCTATTCCTCCGGAGCTACATTTTGCTGTTGTAGTACCAGAAGTCATGGTATCTACTGAGTATGCTCGTTCTGTGCTACCAAATCATATTCCATTCAAAGAAGCTGTACAAAATGTAAGTCATGCTTCATTATTTGTAACAAGCTTAATTACGCATCAATTAAGTAATTTATCTGTTGCCTTAGATGACAACTTGCATGTACCTTATCGTAAGACATTGATTCCTCATTGTGATGAAGTTTTTGAAGCCGCAAAAGTTGCTGGAGCTTACGGTGCTACTATCAGTGGATCGGGTTCTACTCTAATTGCATATGTTGATAAAGCTCATGTACAAGAGGTAGCAAAGGCTATGGGGGCTGTATTCACAGCAAATGAGATTGAAAATAAAATATATTGCTTAGAAGCTGATACAACTGGAGCGTTAATTATATAGTTTATGGTATAATTATAGTGTTAGGCATAGTCCATAACAATAATTGGAGGAAACTATGAACAATATAAAAACAACACTTTTGTTAGCTACGCTAACGGCCATTTTAGTGGTTATTGGTGATATGATTGGCGGCAGAAGCGGTATGATTATGATGTTTGTCATATCCATGGGTATGAATTTTATGTCTTATTGGTACAGCGATAAAATCGTTTTAGCCCAATACAATGCTCAACCTGTTACTGCACAGTCTAATCCAAAACTATATGCAATGGTAGAGAAATTGACTAAAAATGGTAATTTACCAATGCCAAGGGTTTATATCATTCCCAGTGAAGTACCGAATGCATTTGCAACAGGTAGAAATCCTAGTCATGCAGCAGTTGCTGTTACAGAAGGTATCCAACGTCTATTAACTGATGAAGAATTAGAAGGTGTGCTTGCACACGAATTAACGCATGTTAAGAATCGAGATACATTGATTAGTACAATTGCAGCTATGATGGCTGGTGCTATTTCTATGATAGCCAATATACTTCAATTCACTGCCATATTTGGGCGCTCTGATGATCGAGAAGGCACTAACCCTTTGGCGCTTCTTGGTACGATCATTATTGCACCTATCGCAGCTGGTCTTATTCAGATGAGTATTTCCCGTACTCGTGAGTTTCTAGCTGATGAGGGAGGCGGAGATATGTGTCGCAACCCATTAGCACTGGCTTCTGCACTTGCAAAAATTGACTACTACTCTAAACATGGTGCATTGCCTAATGCAAGTAATGCTACAGCCCATATGTTTATTATTAACCCTATGATGGGAATTGGTGAAAGCTTGAGCAATCTTTTTAGTACACATCCTCGTACAGAGGAACGTATTGCAAAATTGAAACAACAAGCAATGAATCCTAAATATAAAGAGAAAGCATTATTTTAATTAATATCTACAGGAGGATATCATGCAAGAAACATTAGTTTTAATTAAACCAGATGCAGTTAAACGTCAATTAAGTGGTGAAATCCTTAGCCGTTATGAACGTAAAGGCCTTGTTATTAAAGCATTAAAACTTTTACAAGTACCTCGTGAATTAGCTGAAGAGCATTATGCTGAGCATAAAGAGAAACCATTCTTTGGTGAATTAGTAGATTTCATCACATCTGGTCCAGTTCTTGCTTTCGTATTGGCCGGAGATAATGCTATCGTATCTGTACGTGCATTAAACGGTGCAACAAATCCTGTAGATGCTGCCCCTGGTAGTATTCGTGGTGACTATGCCCTAACAATGGATGCTAACGTAGTACATGCTTCTGATTCTCCAGAAGCTGCTGCTCGTGAAATTCATCTTTGGTTCCCTGAATACAAATAATCTCAAGGTTGGGATCATTTAGCTTTTATTTCTACATCCATGTATATCTATAGGAGGTAATCATATGGCAAGTAGTGTTTATACAAAAACAGGTGATGCTGGTACAACTGGTTTATACACAGGTGAACGTGTACAGAAGTCATCTTTACGCGTAGAAGCTTATGGTACAATCGATGAATTACAAGCTTTTTTAGGATTGGCTCGCGCTTATGCTGAAAATCCACGTGTTGCTGCTGAATTATACGATATTGAGCGAAACTTATGGACATTAATGGCTGATATTGCAAGTTTAAATACTGCTCCGGTAATTACTGAGCAATATGTAAAGCATTTAGAAAAAGTTATTGATCGCTTTGATGCAAAGTTAGAACCTTTATCTAGTTTTGTCATTCCCGGTGAAAAACAATCTTCTGCTTATTTACATGTAGCTAGAACGATTACTCGACGTGCGGAACGCGCTTTATGGCGAGTATTAGACGCTGGTGAAAGTGTTCACGAATCTAATTTAAAATACTTAAATCGTCTATCCGACCTTTGCTTTATCTTGTGTCGTGTAGAGGAAGAACTTGGAGCTGAATAAACAAAAAAAGCTATGTATTTTACATAGCTTTTTGCTCGTTATAGACCTTATTGTGAAATTGTTTGGTTTAAAACATCTTGAGGGCTAGGATAGTAAAAGAAGATATGAGGAATTTCATAACGGAATTTTTCTCTTAATAAATTGGCTAATGTTGTTTCAAAGTTTATAATTTTATCAGCGCCGAAATCAAAGTCTTCAACTAATACTAATAGTTGTGCTTCAACTTGCGGTGCATTTTCAGGTAAAGCTTCTGGTGGTAGAGGAACATTCACTACTACTCGTGCAGTACCAATATATTTACCTTGTCCGTCATCGATGGCAACACGATATGTATTATCCCATAGCGTAGCCATCATTTTTAGTTTCATATTCATAATTTCCATAGTATCGCTCCTTTGTTATACTTATAATGATACTGAAATTATAAATTCTTGTATAGGTGCATTATGAAATCACAAATTATATTGTGTTCCGGTGGGGCACGAAGTGGAAAAAGTGAATTTGCAGAACGTTTAGCCCTTGCTACAGAAGGTCGAAAGGCGTATGTAGCAACAGGACAAGCTTTTGATGAGGAAATGGTGGATCGCATCAAAAAACATCAAGAGCGACGAGGAAAAATATGGAATAATTTTGAAGTACCTTTACATTTAGCTGATGAATGGGAAAATATCAGTCAATCAGCAGATGTAATTCTTATAGATTGTTTAACCATGTTCACTACCAATCACATGATGGCTTATGGCTCCATTCGTGGTCAAGAAGATGCTAATAGATTAGAACAGACAATACTTTCAGAATTAGACACTTTATTAGACTCGATACAATCATGTGAAGGTAAAACAGTTATATTTGTGACCAATGAAATTGGGTTAGGTATTGTGCCGGATAATAAACTGGCTAGATATTTTAGAGATATTGCTGGTCGTGTGAATCGAGCAGTAGCTTCTGTTGCAGATAAACTCTATTTAACAATTAGTGGTGTTACCATTGAATTGAAATCACAGGAGGTTCATATAAATGGCTAAGAAAATCATGTTTCAAGGAACGAGTTCTAATGTAGGTAAAAGTATTCTTTGTACTGCATTATGCCGTATTTTTTATAGAAAAGGTTTTAAGACCGTTCCTTTTAAAGCACAAAATATGGCCCTCAATTCTTATGTGACAAAATGGGGCGATGAAATTGGCCGTGCTCAAGTCGCTCAAGCCGAAGCCGCTGGTATTGATCCAATTGTTCAAATGAATCCTGTGTTATTAAAACCTACAGGAAATCAATCGTCTCAAGTTGTATTGATGGGGAAACCTGTTGGCGTATATAGTGCCAAAGAATATCATACAAAATATTCACTAACCGCTTTAGATAAGGTTAAAGAATCTATTGATTTCTTAGACTCAAATTTTGATATGATGGTTATCGAAGGTGCCGGTAGTCCTGCAGAAGTTAACTTAAAAGCAAATGATATTGTAAATATGCGTATTGCCAAGATGACTCAAGCTCCAGTTTTTCTCATTGCAGATATTGACCGAGGTGGTGCTATTGCGTCCATTGTTGGTACCTTAGAATTATTAGAACCAGAAGAACGCGATCTT
>CABQQJ010000071.1 GCA_902466275.1 uncultured Veillonella sp.
GCCACTCGTTCCGTACCTTTCATCATCTTGATGGTTGCCATCATTCCATTTACTCGCATGGTGGTAGGTACATCCATCGGTACAACTGCAGCGTGTGTGCCGTTGACAATTGCGGCGATTCCATTCTTAGCGCGCCTTGTAGAAACATCTATTAAAGATATTAACTTTGGTGTTATTGAGGCGGCTCAATCTATGGGTGCAAGCCCACTCCAAATTATTTGGAAGGTTTTATTACCTGAAGCATTGCCTACCATTATCGACAATGTAACGGTTCTTATCGTTAACCTCATCGGTTACTCTGCGATGGCTGGTGCTATTGGTGGTGGTGGCCTTGGGGATATTGCTATCCGATATGGTTACCAACGTTTCCAAGCCGATATTATGATCGCTACAATCATCATCTTGATTGTATTGGTACAAGTTGTACAAATGATTGGTGATGCTTGGTCTAAAGCGATGAATAAGAAGTAGGAGGATCCTATGAGTATCAATGAAAAATTGAGAAGTCAACAAAATGACGAATTGTTCACCGCCATTTTAACGCTTGAAAATACAGAGGAATGCTATGCATTTTTTGAAGATATCTGTACGATTAACGAATTAAAAGCATTATCTCAACGCTTACAAGTAGCAAAAATGCTTCGCGCAGGGGATAGCTATGAGAAAATCGTAGAAGAAACGGGTGCGAGTACTGCTACGATTAGTCGTGTAAAGCGCTGTTTAGTATATGGTGCGGATGGTTATACATTGGCCCTCGATCGTCTAGGTGCAAAATAAAATAAATTAGCATGACAACGGTGGCCTTTGGCGACCGTTGATGTGCTATCTGTAGGAGGTTTATTATGGAGTGGCTCATTGCGGTAACAGGTTTACCATTTGATATCCTTATACTCGTTTTACTCGCCGTAGCTGGTGCGTTTGCTGGCTTTGTAGACTCCATTGTGGGCGGCGGAGGCCTTATCTCTGTACCTGCCATGTTATTAACAAATCTTCCACCTAGTGTGGCTCTAGGCAGTAATAAATTATCCAGTATCTTTGGTGCTGGCAGTGCATCGATTACATTTTTGAGAAATCACATGGTTGATTTTTCCCTAGTTCGTAAATTACTGCCTTTTACCTTTGTGGGTTCTATGCTTGGTACCTTGGCGGTTGTTTCTTTACCGCCACTGTATGTAAAGCCTATTATCATCATATTACTTGTTTGTGTAACACTTTTTGTGGTGTTCAAAAAAGACTGGGGTAAAATCAATCGTACATCTCAGGTAACAGGAAAAGCGCTATATATTTGTATGGCTTTTGCTCTTGGCATTGGTATATATGACGGCTTTATTGGTCCTGGTACAGGTACATTTCTGATTATGGGCTTTATCTTTACAGGCTTTGATTTTTTACATGCATCTGCTAATGCAAAAATATTGAATTTTACTAGTAATTTGGCGTCTTTATTGGTATTTTTATATTTAGGACACGTCAATATTACGTATGGTCTTGCCACCGGGGCAGGTCAAATTATAGGTGCTTATTTAGGCTCGCATTTGGCAATTGCGAAGGGCTCATCTTTGGTGCGAGTTGTATTCTTGTCGGTAACGACAGTTATGTTGTTGAAATTAGTCTATGACTATATTTCAACATTATAGGAGGGCAAGGTATGCCTCATAAAAGTGATGTACAAGTGGCATTGATCAGTGGTGGTACATCGGGTATTGGATTTGCTACGGCAAAGCTTTTACTCAAAGAAGGTTGGTGCGTAGTCATCAATGGTCGAAATGAAAAAGTTGGTCAAAAGGCTAAAACTAAGCTACGTCGTTATTCCTCTAAGGTACAATATATTCAAGGTGATGTATCTAAAATTGAGGACTGTCAGCGAATTGTAAAAGAAACAGTAGGTTTATTTGGTGGGGTGTCTGCTCTTGTAACAGCTGCAGGCTATTATGAAGAAGAGTTACTAGCTGATGTTACAGAAGCAGCTTTTGATGAAATGTTTGGGACCAATGTAAAAGGTACTGTATTCTTATGTCAAGCGGCGCTTCCCTATTTACGAGCCTCAAAGGGCAGTATTGTAACAATCGCTAGTGATGCAGGTTTACAAGGTAATGTAGCGTGTTCTGTATATGGTGCGTCAAAGGGAGCTGTAGTGAGCTTTACAAAATCTCTATCCCTTGAAATGGCACCTCACAGTGTTCGTGTAAACTGTGTGTGTCCTGGTGATGTAGATACATCATTAGTAGATAAACAGATTGCTAATGCTCACCAAGATGCGGCGGCTGCTAAGGCTGAAATGGGCCAACATTACCCATTAGGTCGTATTGCTAAGCCTCATGAAATTGGCGAAGTAATTGTATTTTTGTTGAGTAATAAGGCGTCTTTTGTGACAGGTGCAGCCTGGACAATCGATGGAGGACTCACAAGTTGGTAATATAGAAAATATTAGAAGCTATTATATATGGATAATTAGAAAAATTCATTTCACTTCTATCAATAGAATGGTATAATAATACTAATAATAAGACCTATAGTTGGTTCACAACAAAGGAGAATACTTATGGCAGAATATAATGGCGTAACACTTGAGCCACTTATGGATGGTTCTCAAGATCGTGACTATCAAGTTGAACAATTTATTTTCTGGGGTGCAGGTCGTGCAGCAGCATTGGCTTTATCCCCTAAATTCAGCAGTGTTGCTTTGTGCGCCAATGCTACGTACATGGTAACTCGCATTGCTCATCTTTATGATGTAGAATTGCAAGCAGGTGCTGTAGTTGGTTTAGTAGGTGGTCTTAGCACAGCTGTAGGTACAGCTGCAGTATCCCTTCTAATTCCAATTAAAGCTGTTCGCGTTCCTGTAGCTATCGGTTTAACTTATGCTATTGGTAAAATTGCACATATTTGGATTCAAGATGGTATGCCTTCTGATATCGAACGTTATAAACCAATGGTTGCAGAATTCCTTGAAAGCGGTAAAGCGATTGCATCTGAAATCGTTCGTGATGCAAGTGCTAGCATTCCTTTCACTCAAGGTCAACGTGACGTATGGGCTGGGATTGCTAACGAAACAGGTCTTGCTAAAGAATCTTTAAAGCAAGTTTACGATGAAAAAGTAACACCTGCCATCAATAAATGGAATAATGAAACAAAATACCAAATCCATGATAACGCAGCAGAGGTTGTAGCAAAGGTTTCTGATGCAGCGAAAGAAAAAATTGATTCTGCTAAAGAAGGTATTGAAGTAGCCAAAGAATTCGCAAAAGGTGGTGTAGAAGTGGCAAGAGCTTCTGCACAAGTAGCAGTAGAAACTGCAAAAACTAAAGCTTCTGATGCCGTAGAGACAGCAAAAGATGTTGCTACAAACACTGTTAATACAGCGAAAGAAAAAATTGGCGGTTTGCGTAAATAAACGCTGAAGGATTATTATTACTATGAATCCATTTAATATTATTAAGTATGGTAAGTATTTTAGCGAATCAAGATTTTTAGGCTTTCTTGGTCGATATGGTAAGAAACTTGCCTTTGTACAACAAGCAGTAACCTTGTTCCTTTGTTTTCGTGACAAGGACACTCCCAAATATGTAAAGGCGGTCATTGCAGGTGCCTTAGGGTATTTGGTATTACCTATTGATATTGTGCCGGATGCGATTGCTGTATTAGGTTGGGTAGATGATGTGGCAGTACTCGGATTAGCCTTTAAGATTGCGAATCGTTATATCAAAACGAGTCATCAAGAAGAGGCAAAAAAATTCTTTCCATTTGGTAGCAGTCGCTAACTTTTACCATTTTAGGCAGTTTGATCCACAGTGATTGAACTGCCTTTATTTATTTGACACACTAAAGTAATAGATATAGAATAAAAATTGTATACTATTTAAAAAGGACAGAATTTATGCATATTGCTTCAGTAAATGTACGATTTTATGAAACTGATATGATGGGGATTGCTCACCATAGTAATCATTTTAGATGGTTTGAAATGGCGCGCATTGAATTCCTTCGTAAGATCGGTGTCACTTTGTGGGATATGATGAATGAGGATATTGTATTTCCTATCATGAATGTATCTTGCAATTATAAAGAACCTGCGAATTTCGATGATGAACTTCACATCGAAACGTATTTGGTTAAGATGACGAGGGCTCAAATGGTGTTTCGCTATCGCATGCGCCGTGCTAGTGATGGTGCAATACTTGCTACGGGGGAAACTAAGAATGCCTTTATGTCAAAATTAACAGGAAAAATTGTGCGATTAGACGATACTTTTTATCTGCCTATGTTAGCAGCTGTTGAGGAGATGCCGCATGAGTAATGTACAACAATTGCCTATCGGTGTATTTGACTCTGGTGTAGGCGGACTATCAGTATTAAAGGTATTACAAGAACAATTTCCAAAGGAAGATTTTATCTATATCGGTGATAATGCGAATAATCCTGTAGGTAATCGCAGTGATGATGAAATCACTTATTTGGCGTGTCGTATTGCGGAGACGCTAGAAAAGCAGCCTGTTAAGTTGATGGTGATTGCCTGTAACACTTTCACCGTTGTGGCTCTTGATGCGGTACGTGAACTTGTATCTGTGCCGGTTATTGGTGTATCACAAGGTGTGAAAACAGCCATTAATAAAAGTAAAAGCAAGACTATCGGTATTATGGCAACCGTAGCCACTGTAAATAGTCATATTCATAAGCATGTGGCTTTAGAAGTTGATCACGAGGTTTTGGTTTGGGAACAACCTTGTCCAGAGTTGGCGGGGCTTATTGAACAAGGTCATTTAGATGATTACTTTGTTCGTGAAGTATGCAAGGATTATTTAGAACCTTTATTATCCCGAGAAATTGAGGTTGTTGTTTTGGGCTGTACTCATTTCCCGTTTGTGAAACCTTTACTAGAGGAACTAACATCATGTCGCATTCAGTTCATTGATCCTGCTTTTGAAACAAGTGAATTGGTTCGTCACAGACTTGAGAGTAAAAATCTTTTTAATCCTCAAGATACTGTAGGCACCGTGACATTGTGTTTTACAAAGGATGTCGAACTTGGTGATGCATTGAGTGCATCCTTTCTTGATACAAGCCGTCGTACCATTGAACATATTACATTATAAAGGAGATGCCCTATGTGGTTTTATAACATCCTAACTGTAGTAGTATCCATCATTGTGGCTATTGCAGTACTGTATTTATTATTCCGTTTGTTCGCATTGAAACAAGGTGATGAAAAGGTTATTTTGTTGCCAAAACGAGCAACTAATTTCCAAGTATCTGATCGAAACTTTGAATCTATTACATTGTTCTGTGACGTTCCTTTCGTAAATAAAGGTCGTCAAAATGGTACGATTATGGACTTATTCCCACGTCCATTATTGCCTGAGGAACAATTTGATTCTGTGAAAGTAGACGCATGGGCTATGGATATTAATCGCCCACGTCACGATGGATATTTTGAAGCTGTTATCATCAAACCACGTAAAGGTGGCACTATCCGTGTATACGTTACATTAACAGGTAAAAATGGCAATATTCGAGAAGATATTAAGGG
>CABQQJ010000072.1 GCA_902466275.1 uncultured Veillonella sp.
CAAATATTTGGGTAAAGCTCTGCTTCTTTGCAGGCTGCCATATCAAAAGATTCGAGGGCTTCTTCCATATCAAACTGCTCTAGAGCCGCTACGATATCAGCTATTTGAGAATGTTCCGTATAGGCCATATAGTCTGATAAATCCTCTATAGACGTTACACCAAGCACAGCTTGGCTAAGTGGATTATCATCTATTCTATGATCAGTACTCACACCAGTAAGCACGAAGTGAAGGACATCCCACATCTTATCGATGTCGAGCAATAACTCGTCCTCATCGCTCCACTCTTCAACGGTTTCAAAAAGATCCATCCTTCTTTGATGAGCCTAACCCTTTGAGTTCTTTTAAGCTTTCATCACTTATACAATTATAATTTGCAATGAGTCCCATACTCTAAAACCTCCCTAGATACTCAGTAATCTAAAACTTACATAGTTACTTAGGCATCTATAATCTCCATAAATGCCGAATAATTCGAAGCCTCCACTGATAGTTAGTTCTCTATCTCTGTCAACAATTCTAGCAACGTAACCTCATATTTGTTATTTTTGTCTAACAATGGCTTACATAATAGAAGCACTTGTAAAGAATAGTAGTAGAAGCTAAAGAACAGATCATCCGGAAATACCTCTTCTTCCTCATATCTAAGAATATCTTCGTCTTCATCGTACTCTTCAGACCAAAGATATTCTTCGTTGAGCATATCCGCAAAACTCGGTAGTGGATCTGCATGCTCTAGCATAAGACCATCTCTAATACACTCAGCAATAATTATGAATAACTCAGTTAATTCTTTTACTAAATATCTTGCGACCTCATTATGGCCTTGTTCTTCAACGGCTTTTTTAAAAATACGTAATAGAAAAATCAACGCAAAGGGCGTAGCATGCCATAAAGTCGATTGATGTTCAATATTTTGGGCCAGCTCTTCACCTGCCGCATCAATGGCATCAACGTCCTTCATATCCCACAACACCTCAAGATGAGCAGGAAAAGCTGTAGCACGGCCGTAAGTTGTGGTCAAACGATGCCAGGGTATATCACTGACTTTCACAGTTTCTATATATTGTTTCGTCACAGTATCCATTAAATTTACACCTTTATAGTAACACATCCTCCCGAAGATTATTTCTGAATAACCTCTTTCACCAGTTCATAGGTGTCTATGAGACGCAGTTTTCCTACCCTAGGATTATCTACAATCTCCTCATAAATATCTTCCAATGTGCCTGCTGGTGCTAGTTTCCACAATTTACACGGATATAGTTCAACGCTTCCAATGACTTCCAAATGATCTAGCAATAGGCCTAGGTCTTTATGATTAAACCAACAGTCGGTATCGATACCGAAATTTGTATTGTCTTTCCGGCAGGCGATTTTACTATTTAAAAACTGCTCCATTGTAGGTTTTTCTTTTTGTAAAAGCCGCGTACAGGCCAAATGGTACTCGATTTTCCGCGGTGATTGATCCACGTCAGATACAAAAATAGCTCCATACTCGTTTTCAAACTTAACAGCTAATACGTCGCCAACCTTAAAATGAGGTTCTCGCTTTGTTTTAGATTTACGAACCTTTAGAGGCTTTGGATTTTCACTTTGTAGTTGTACGGCTAATGTATCTAACACCTTTTGACGTTGTTTGAGCGCCTTACTATCAATTTCTAGCCAAAACTCATGAGCGCCCTTCGCGATTATGTCTAATGCTTTCTCTTTGATATCCTGCGGCAGATGACCTATCTTCCACAGCGAATAGGCTACGGCAGTCCAATAAATTTCTGTATAGAATTCGTCAGTACAAAAATTCTGCTCTTCAGCCAGAATTTCTGAAACAATGGTATCAATACTGATACCATCTCTATAGCGCTCAACAATCAAATTATAAATATCATGGCCATCATCACTATCTATGATTTTTACTCCATCAATAGCCATATAATTCTCCTTTTAAGCAATACGTCTAGAAAAACAGATTATGTGATTCTGTAACGGTTCCATCATCTTCATGGAAATAACAAATATATAAAGGAGCTCGATGTGCAGCGTCATAGAATTTTTGTAATTCAGCAGCCACATTTGCTTCTAAAGGCATGCCTAGCACCTGAACAACGGTTTCCCATACATCCATTTCTGTATAAGAAGCGATTTGATCATGTCGCTCATTGGCATAGGCTTCGAGAGTAGATATGTCCGTATATTGGCTAGCGTCACAATAATCATGCCAACAAATGCTGTACACAAATAAATGGATTAAATCATCTACACTTTCAGCTATACGACCACATTCCCCTTCGCTACTCATATACCCGATAGAGCCATCCTCTAATTGATGATATTCGCCACCGGCACCATCACGAGCAAAAGCTACTCCGTCCACGGAAAAGGTACATCGCCCCTCTACCTCATCACGTTTTGTAGGTTCATCAAGCAGAAAGAAATCAAATAGAGCATCAAAATTTGCTGCCAAGTTAGAATCTTCACACAATAGTTTTAAATAATCCATATTCTTCCCTCTTATTGATTCTCTCATCTCTCTATTTCATCTATTATTTTCTCGTAATTCTAATAATGCAGAAACTTCATCCATGTCGAGATTAAACATATTACTTTCAAGATCAATTGGCTCAAAATAGTAGCGAACCGTATCCGCCCCAAATTCATCGTCTAATTTGGACCATTCTGCCCCTGAAAGCACGGTAAATCCGAGCGTATCATTTCCAAGGCTTTCAACAAACCAACGCACCTCATAATCAGGTTTAACAAATTCGTTGAAGTATTTGATGGTCACATCCCGATCTTTCTCATCACCGTAAGGAATTAAGAGTTCATTATCGCCCTTTTGTAACACAATATCGTCACCATAGGGCTTGCCATTACTAACGGTTTGAATATCGATAGGCTCATCCATCATATCATTAAAATAATTCACCACATCTTCGTCATACTCGCGCCAATCAATCCAGATGATAGCTTCGGAATCAAATAAATCATTTAGATCAATATCATTGGCAAAAAAGCTTCTTAATTCTTTATACAGATTTTCCATCGTCTCTCTCCTATGTATCACTTATTTTTTTAGGTAGTCTACAACACCCGTGTCACCACTTTAATACAACTCTATAAGGTTTCATAAATCACATCTTGTTGAGCCGTAAAGTTTTCATCAAAAGAAACCAAAACATATAGATGTCCTGCTGGGGATTCACCTATATCATAACCTAGTGCAAATGCATCGTAACAACCTGACTTATCTAGCATAATATCGGTTAAGATTAGTACAATAGACTCTTCTTGCGGTATTTCCTGTTGTATGAGTTCCTGTGCTAATTGGTCTAATTCATCTAATTGAACATATAATTGCTCCCACATTGGTAGTGAAAGCACCTCAGCCTCAGTATAATCGGTGCAACTAATATTGAGGTTTTGAAAGGCTTGTCCTACATTCTCTAAACGATTAGTGCCCAATCGGCGAGATACAAAGTAAACGCCATACGGTTCTTCAGACCAGCTTTCAACATTCCATAATGTCATTAATTCCAATTTTCTCATCAGGACGCTCCATTAGTTAATCATCCTGCAATATCCGCATCAACAGGGTTCCCATCCGCATCAATATGAGCTATGATACAGTGCCCCCAGAAGATATCATCGTCGTCATAATAGACCTCTATGGTGCCATCATTACGAAACGCCAATTCGCCCATAGTAATACGCTTGGCAAATATTTCTGCCGTAATCGGATCTTGGTCATCATTGTCGAGCCAATCATTAGCAAGGTCTAGCAATTTTTCACTAATATAGGTACTAATTCGTTGTTCAAATGCTTTGAAATTATCGATTGTATTGAAAGCAGCCAATGCTACGGTACAGCTTTCATCAGAGCCCTCATCCACATCAAGGGTGAATGCATAATCATCAATTCTCGCTGTGTAATATTGATACTCTCGATTTAACAGGAAATCACCCCTGTCAGTATGAAGGTATTTAGGGGTTTTCAAATACGCCGACAACGCCTCTAACTCGCTATGTTTAGCATGTTCCTCTAACACCTCAAGCACATAATAGCGATTATTCCAAGAAGGGCGCATATAGCCCAAATCCTCTAAAGGCTTTGCTTTCTTAACTAATAATTTATAGACCCCATGGGGCTCAAAAGAATAACCCCATCTATCGTCAAGTCCCTCAATAATCCACGTCAAAATGCCTTCGCTACGGTCAAGCACGCCAGTTCGAGTATCTAAGATAGCATCGGTAGACACTAGTGGTCTATGGTACTTATCTAAATAAGGACTAGCCCCATTCGCATCACTGCGCGGCAATGCATAGATTTCAAATACTTCCGGCTCAAACTCTGCTTCATATTCTGGTACACGTACAATACTCATATGACTCTCTCCTGTTCATCACATTTTACGGTGCAAACTATTTACAGTTCAGAACTACATCCTTTTATAGATGATGCCATAGCATAATTGTTTCTATAACATTAAAATGTTTTATTGTATCACAAGCGTTCAGCTACATCGATTCTATGTAATAATTCTTTCGCTAGTTCTTGGGCTCTTTTAAATTCCTCATTTGAAAGTACCATGAGCACCAAACTATCTGTACCGATGTCCATGCCTACTAACTTATGGTTTTTCCACGTGGAATTAAAATGTGCGCACCAGTCCCCAATACATTGACTGTCATCAAATGCGGCTGTATCAATAGTTAGATTTTCTCTAGTATCTAAAGACTTATTACATATTAACTTCTGTACATAATAAATAAAATCCTCTAGTTCACATTTACAGTCTAACTCTACGGCATATCCTTTAGAGACTAGTTTCTCATAGAGGTTCCACCAGCTATCTTCTAATTCTTCCACGGAGCTCAACTTAGCCTTGGTCATAAACGATTTAGCTTGTTTAGCATCGCCTAGCAACAACGTTGCTAATTCTGTAAATGTCGATCGCATCTGATCGATATCTAGATACACTGCTTCTACACACAAACTACAATCAGGTACTCTGCGTTTTTTCATAAAAGCCCGCATCATCTTCACTGCGTCAGGATAACTTACATCAGCCATACGATAGGTCTTGCCATCTATATCTAAGAATAAATCTACTGCATCCTGCTTTTTATCTACACGAGCCTTCATCGCAGTGCAACCATCGATGGCATGAGGTGGATACAATTCTATATACATGAAAAATCCATCATGCATAGCCTTTAGAGTATTATCTATTCCTACTATATTAAAACCATTTCGATTATAATCAGGGCTCTTCAAACGCCACTCTTCGTAATTGTCGAAAAGTTTTTCTTGAATCCAATTGTAAAAGCTCATATATACTCTCCACTATATACTGCTGCCGTTATGTAATATGTATCTTAATTATATCATTAAGAAGAAACACTTATCACCGAATTATATCTAATTAACATATAGACTTTCAGTAATAAAAATAGGTTCTAAAACATAGCTTACACTATACAAATAATAC
>CABQQJ010000073.1 GCA_902466275.1 uncultured Veillonella sp.
TATTAATGTAATTTTGCGACCTTTTTTATCTGCTATACGACCCCAAAATGGTGCAACTAAACATACGATTAAATAGGTTGCGCCGGTTGCTAAACCTGACCAGAGAGACATAGCCGATGGCGTTTGAACTCCTAAATCATGAAAATATAGAGGGAGAATAGGTGCTAATTGGCTCACCCCAAAGGATGTACAGAATACACATATTAAACTGATATATACCGTACGTTTCCACGTTTCCAAAGTATCTCTCCTTCACTAGTCTTAGTACAATTTATAGTACCAGAAAATTAGTAATTCTATATCTTTTTGACTTCATTCCCAATATTAAGTCAGGAAGTTTGTCATTTGCAATGGTATCTTGAATCCAGTAGTTGATGGATAAAATAAAAACTTATGCTCTCTTTTCCACAAAATAATTAGTGGGAGCTGATAATATATGTAATCTCAGTATACTATTAGTATTTAGCGTAAACAATATAAATATTTTAGACCATAAGGTTAATATTTTAATATACATATATTTATATTAGAATAAAGAGGATTAGAAAATTGTTATGAGAGCGAAGAGAGAATTTTTAATGTGGCTAGATAATGAACTTTCACTATTTAAACAAAATATAGAAATGCTGCGAGTGAATCAACGTATAGGCCGATTGGCATTTTTATGGGCTGTACTTGGTTTAATGGGAAGCAAATTTTTAGCGTACCTTCTATTTGTGGTATTGATAGGATTTATTCAAGATGGTTTGTTTCAAGGCAGCACATATTTGTCATATATTTATTTTGGATGTTTGCAGATTATACATATAACAGTAACTATTTTTTTACTCAAACGTAGATTGAATGACTGTGGTTCATCCTTGTGGTATATGATTTTGGTTCCTATAGCATACCTAAGTTTGTGGGTATATTGGGGTATGAGTTTTAGTTGGGAATCTATATCCGAAACCTTTATCAATGCAGGCTTTCATTGGGACGGATTTTTCTGGCAGTATTTCATCTTGGCTTGCTTTGCGTTGCCACTTAGTGTGCCAGATTCTAATAAGTATGGTTTAGATGAAGGACGAGATAGATATAATAACTATATTATTGCCTACGATAGAAGCTCCACCGTTAGTGAAGAAAAAGATGTTGGTACATTTGACTATGTGTGTGGTTGTATATGGGATGTTTTATTTGCTAAGCCATTTGATATTAAAGGAAGAGCTTCCGTATCAGCTTTTTGGGTTGGTCTCATAGGAACTCGTCTTTTCATGGATATCATTATGAATATGGTTATAGCCGTAGTATCGTTAATTGTTCAGTTTGGTATACCTCTTTATATACCACGTTGGGGATTTATGTATATCCTGATATGGCCAGCTATAGCAATGATTACATTAGGCATACGTAGACTTCATGATTCCCTATTAAGTGGGTTATGGATTATTGGTCTTTTCGTTCCGTATATTAATATTTTTGTTAGCTATCATCTTTTGTTTAAAAAATCTTGGCATATTGAAAGATAAGATTCTCCTTGACTTTCATTCTATAGAAACATTATAATCAGATTATAATTTTATACTCGCCTGAAAGAAACCGATGAGGTGGAGATAAAAATAGGAAATGCACTCACAGAGAGCGGGATTAGCTGAGAACCCGTAGTACGCAGCTTATTAAATGGACCACCGAGGGCGCATGGAACAGAATGAACTTTCATTCCTAGTATGGTGCGACGTCACACGAGCGTTAGTCGTGAGGGATATGTTAGTATCCTGCGAAAGGGGAATGCACTGCATTCAAACAAGGTGGTACCGCGATTTATAGCACATACAATCATATTGTAATAATAGAACTATAAACTCGTCCTTGACGTTATATTGTCATGGGCGAGTTTTTTTATTGGCAAATGCCAGATGGAGGTTCTCATGATTTTTCCTAGTTTTGACCGTGTGAAAGCTATCGCACCGGGCTACGATATCGTGCCTGTATATATGGAAATTTTATCCGACGTACGCACACCGATTAGTGTGTTGAAAGCGTTAAAACAAGTGAGCAGTCATACGTACTTGCTTGAAAGTGCGGATAATAGTAATCATTGGGGCCGTTACTCCTTCTTGGGCTATGATCCTAAGATTGAGCTCTTCTGCAAAAACCATAAAATGACTATTAAAGATGGTACTACTCGTACCTTTGAGTGCTCTGACCCTGCTGCAGAAATTCGCAATATTTTGAGCCAATATAAAAGCCCTCGCTTAGAAGAGTTACCAACCTTCACAGGTGGCTTTGTTGGTTACTTCGCATGTGAATACATTCGTTATATCGAGCCAACATTGGACTTCCCAACGCCAGATGATGATTCTGCCATGGTAAACGATGTAGACCTTATGCTCTTTGATAAGGTTATCGCTTTCGACCATTATAAAAATAAAATCTACTTAATCGCTAACATCAGCACAAACGATTTAGAACGTAACTACAACAAGGCTGAGCTTGAGTTGAAAGCATTAGCTGATCTCGTAGTAAACGGTAAAGAGGCGGATATTCCAAAAGGCATTCTTAAAACAGAGTTTACCTCTGAGTTTACAAAGGACGAGTTTGAAGCAGTTGTTAAAAAGACACAGCACTACATCAAGGAAGGGGATATCTTCCAATGTGTTGTATCTAATCGCCGTGAAGCTGAGTTCGATGGCAGCTTGTTAAATGCGTACCGCGTATTGCGTACGTTGAACCCATCTCCATACATGTTCTACTTATCTGGTGGCAATGTTGAGCTTACAGGTGCTTCTCCAGAAACATTGGTAAAATTGACGGATGGTAAAATGTACACCTTCCCAATTGCAGGCACTATGCGCCGCGGTAAAACTGAAGCAGAGGACCTCGCTATTGAAGAAAAACTCATTAACGACGAAAAAGAGTTGGCTGAACATAACATGCTCGTTGACCTTGGCCGTAACGATTTAGGTAAAATTGCTAAATTCGGTTCCGTAAAAGTAGAGGCGTTACATATGTTGCAACGTTTCTCCCATGTCATCCATATTACATCTACTGTAAGCGGCGACATTCAAGACGGTAAAGATGCTCTCGATGCTATCGGTGCTACATTGCCAGCAGGTACTTTGTCCGGGGCTCCTAAAATTCGTGCTATCGAGATTTTACACGAACTTGAAAAAAGCCCACGCGGCGTATACGGCGGCGCTGTAGGTTACATCGATTTCTCCGGTAACATGGACGTATGTATTGGTATCCGCATGGCTATGAATAAAGGCGGTAAGGTTTATGTTCGTGCTGGTGCTGGTATCGTTCGCGATAGCGTACCTGCTAGTGAATACAATGAAACATTGATCAAAGGCCAATCCATGATTTCCGCAATTACAGATGCACAGGAGGTAGAATAATGGTACTCCTTATAGATAATTACGATAGCTTCTCCTTCAATTTATACCAATTAGTAGGCTCTATCGATCCAGATATTAAAGTCATCCGCAGTGATGAATTAACAGTTGAAGAAATCCGCGCGTTGAAACCAGACTATGTGATACTTTCACCAGGACCTGGCAGACCAGCTGATGCGGGCGTATACGAAGACCTATTGCGCGAATGCAAAGGCGAATTCCCAATCCTCGGCGTATGCCTTGGTCACCAAGCCATCGGCGAAGTATTCGGTGGCACTGTATCTTACGCAAAACAAGTTATGCACGGCAAACAAAGCGTAGCCAAACAAGTACACCCATCCAAAATCCTTAAGGGCTTGCCTGAACAATTCGAAGTCGCACGATACCACTCCTTGGCAATTATTGACGAAACCATGCCAAGCGAACTCATCGTCACATCCATTACAGACGACGGCGAAGTAATGAGCGTAGAACACAAAGACTACCCAATCTACGGCGTGCAATTCCATCCGGAATCCATCATGACACCGAACGGGGAACAAATGATTCGCAATTTCTTAGAAAAATAAATTACAGTCTAATTTATGTATCGAGGGGCCATTCTTAGGCTCTAGAACGATAAGGCCGAAATAAGGTCTCTCGGAACTCCAAGTGGCCACCGCCCCACTACGTGGGGCCGCCAAGTCGTTCCTTAAGACCTTATTTCCTGCCAACTCAATCTTGGCAGTACCTATAATAGCCCCTCTACAATACATATATCGAACAGTAACTATATTTTCTAAAGAAATATGCGAACCATCATAAGGGAAAAGAACGGCTACGCCGTTATAGCCTCCCACCTCTTATAAAGAAATGACCTGCGCATTACTCCATATAATGCGCAGGATCATTTGATAATAGTTTGTTTGAGGGATATCTATTAAATTGGTATGATTTTGTTGATAGGTTCGATTGGGTTATGTGCGAAGCCGACTTGGCGCCCCGCATAGCGGGGGGTGGCCACTTGGAGGCTGAGGGCATGACCCAATCGTTACCGACTAGGTAGATTTGGCATCAATTTAATAGATATCCTCAAAAGGAGTTATAAATGATTAAAGACGCATTATATGCAGTAACGCATGGTCAGGATTTATCCTACGACCTTGCTAAAGATACAATGAACAAAATTATGAGCGGCGATGTAGCCGAGGTTCCTATGGCTGGTTTCTTGTGTGCTCTTGCCGCAAAGGGCCCTACTGTAGATGAGGTTACGGCGTTTGCTGAGGTTATGCGCGAGAAGGCTGGTTCTGTACCTCATGAAGGTACTGTTGTGGAAATCGTAGGTACTGGCGGTGACGAAGCTAATACGTTCAACATTTCTACTACATCTGGCTTTATCATTTCCGCAGCAGGTATTCCTGTAGCAAAGCATGGTAACCGCAGTGTATCTAGTAAATGTGGTGCTGCTGACTTAATCGAAGCGTTGGGGGCTAAATTAGAGCTTAATGGTGAACAAAACGAGGCAGTGCTTAACAAAGCGAATATGTGCTTCATGTTTGCCCCTGTATACCACCAAGCTATGAAGTATGCAGGTCCTGTACGTAAAGCGTTGGGCGTTCGTACAGTATTTAACATCCTTGGACCCTTGGCAAATCCAGCGGGTGCTACGGTTGAGTTGATGGGCGTTTACGATAAATCCTTAGTAGAGCCATTGGCTCGCGTATTGGCTAACCTTGGCGTTAAACGCGGTGCTGTGGTGCATGGCTTTGACGGCCTTGATGAGATTACGGCTACCAATAAAACCTATGTATGCGAAATTAATAATGGTACTTTCATAAGCTACGAATTAGATCCTAAAGAATATGGTTTCGAATATGCTGATAAAACCGAGCTTGAAGGTGGCGATGCTACGGTGAATGCTGAGATTACTCGCCGCGTTCTCGGTGGTGAGAAAGGCGGTAAACGCACTGCGGTTGTTCTTAACGCAGGCATGGCGATTTATCTTGCGAAAGACAGCATTACATTAGCAGAGGGCATTGAAGAGGCGAAACACATGATCGACTCTGGCAAGGCGCTTGCGACAATGGAACAGTTTGTGAAAGCAACCCAAGAGGTG
>CABQQJ010000074.1 GCA_902466275.1 uncultured Veillonella sp.
GATAGCTAATGGGAATACACCAAGAATAAAGGCAAAGGATGTCATCAAAATTGGACGTAAACGAATTTTTGCAGCTTCAATAGCGGCATCAACAACGTTCATACCACGTTCGTCAACACGGATCTTAGCGTACTCGATGATTAAGATCGCATTTTTTGCAGCCAAACCAACAAGTGTTAAGAGACCGATCTGCATGTAAATATCATTTGCTAATTGGAATCGACCGGTAAAATTCAACAAGAATGGTACTAATGCAGCACCAATCATACCAGATGGTACGGAGAACAATACGGCAAATGGTACCTTCCAAGATTCATACAAGGCAGCCAAAATTAAGAATACAAATACTAGACCTAAACCAAGAATCATGATGGTTTGAGAACCAGCTTTCAACTCTTCACGAGATTGACCTGCCCAGTCATATGTATAACCGGCTGGTAATGTTTTAGCTGCCGCCTCTTTCAATGCATTAATAGCATCACCAGAGGAATAACCATTCGCTTGAGAGCCACCGATTTGTACAGCCATCGCATTATCGAAACGAGTAATACTAGATGGTGTACCAGTTTGTTCCTTCGTAATATAGTTAGATACTGGAACCATAAGGCCCTTGCTATTACGAACAGCCAGCATATTAAGCTGTTCTGCATTTTGACGGTAAGCGTCTTCAGCTTGAACTACTACTTTATAGTTTTTACCATATGTTGTGAAGTCATTGACTTGAATACTACCATAGAAACCTTGCAACGTAGTAAAGATATCAGCTAATGCCACACCATCTTGAGCTGCTTTCTCACGGTTTACATCAAACTGTAAGGATGGTGTAGATGTATCAAATGTAGTGTAAATAGATTGAATTGCTGGACTCTTACGAGCTTCTGCTAAGAATTCATTAGCACGTTCCGCCATAACTTGTGGGCTATCACCAGCTTTGTTGATGATGTACATGCTAAAACCACCAGTAGTACCAAGACCTGGAATAGATGGTGGATTCATGGCAATAACTGTTGCTTCTGGTACGCCTTGTGCGGCAAAGCCAAATGTTTGACCAACCATGGCGTTGATAGATGTAGCTTGTGTTGTACGATACTTCCAGTCAGACATGGTTGCAAAAATTACACCAGCACTAGATTTTTGACCGCCACCTAAAAGGTCAAAGCCTGCTACAGTAAATACTTCTTGGAATAATTGTTCATCCTTAGGCTTTTCAGGATCATTTTTACCTTCCAAGAAAGATGCGATTTTTTCAAGTGTAGCCATAGTACGTTCTGATGTAGCACCAGGTGGCTCATTAACGGCAATCATGTAGTAACCACTATCCTCTGCAGGTACAAAGGATGTTGGTAAGAAGTGGAATACTAAACCTGTACCACCAGCAAAGATTAATAATGCAATAACAGTTAAGCTCAAACGATGGCTTAAACGAGCCAATTGGATACCATACCAATTGCTGAAACGTTCTAGGCCTGCATTGAATTTGTTTAACTGACGATGTACCCAGTCTTCGCGTTCTTTTGACGTGTGAGGTTTTAACATCGTAGCACATAGTGCTGGTGTTAATACAAGGGCGATAATCGCAGAAATAACAACAGATACAGCGATTGTTAATGCAAACTGTTTGTAAAGAATACCTGTCATACCACCCATGAAGGCAACTGGTACGAATACAGCTACCAATACAAAGGCGATACCAATTACAGGGCCTTGTACATTTTCCATCGCTTTAATAGCCGCCTCTTTTGGAGGTAAGCCATTATATTTTAATTCATACTCTACCGCTTCTACTACAACGATAGCATCGTCAACAACGAGGCCGATAGCCAATACCATGGCGAATAATGTTAACGTATTGATAGAGAAATCAAGTAATACGAAAGCCCCAAATGTACCAAGCAAGGATACTGGTACGGCAATCATAGGAATGATCGTAGATCTCCAAGATTGTAGGAACACATATACTACGATAAGAACGAGTAACAATGCTTCTACAAATGTATGCTCTACCTCATTAATGGAAGCACTTACGAATTTAGTATTATCTACAACCACGTTATATTGCATATCTGGTGGGAAAGATTTAGATTGTTCATCTAGTACCTTCTTAACATTCGCAATAGTTTCTAATGCATTCGCATCATTTTGTAAGGAAATAGCAAAACCTGCTACCTCTTTATGCGCGGACTTAGCAATAAAGTCATAGCCTTTAGCTCCAATTTGAATGCGTGCAACATCCTTTAAATGTAACACCTTACCATTGGAACTTTTAATAGCAATGTTACCAAATTGTTCAGGTGTCACAAGACGACCTTCAATTTTGATAGGATATTGAAATGCTTGTTCCCCATTAGTAGGATTTTGACCAACTGTACCTGCCGCAGCCTGTAAGTTTTGTCCCTTAATAGCTGCTGTTACTTCAGAAATGGTAACACCAAGATTTTGCATCTTCGCTGGATCCAACCAAATGCGCATAGCATAATCAGAACCGAACTCTTGTACAGAACCTACACCCTTAATGGCTTTAATAGCATCCATCATATAGTTGGTAGCATAGTTCTTTAAGAATGTAGAATCATAAGTACCATCAGGTGAGTTCAAGGAAAATACCATAGCCATATCACCAGAAGATTTAGTAGTTGTAACACCAACTGCTTGTACCTCTGCAGGCAATTGAGCAAGTGCTGCTTGTACACGGTTTTGTGTATTAACCGTATCCATATCCGCATCTGTGCCTTGATTGAACTGAACAGTCAAAGAGTAACTACCATTACTAGAGCTACTAGATGTCATATAGTCCATATCTTGTACGCCTACGATTTGTGTTTCAATAACACTGGCTACCGTATCATTAACAACTTGAGCCGTTGCACCTGTATAGGCAGTGTTTACACGAACTGTAGGTGGAGAAATTTGTGGATATCGAGCTATCGGAAGGTTCATCATAGAAATGAGACCTACCAAGGTAATAACAATGGCTATTACAATGGCAAAGATAGGTCGATTAATAAAGAATTTCGACACGATCTAGCCCCCTTCTATTTTGTAGTTTTTAATTGTTCTTTTGAAAGCAATTTAGCATTAACCTTCACACCGTTTTTAACCTTAGTTAAGCCATCAACGATGATTGTGTCTCCAGGTGCTAAACCGGCTTTAATAATTGTATCGCTACCACTTGTACCGCCAACTTCAACACTTTTTTGTTCTACTACACCATCAGCATTTACAACATAGATAAAGTTTTTATCCATGATTTGAAGAATGGCACGACTAGGAACAAGAATAGCATCTTTGAGTTTTTGACCAGGAGAAATCACTGTAGCAAACATATTTGGCAATAACAAATGATCAGGATTTGGGAAGGAAGCTTTCAACAAAAGCTTACCAGTAGATTGGTCAAGACTTTTTGCTGCTTGAACAATAGTACCAAATTGGTTATAAGTATCACCATCAGCGAGTTTTAACTGAATATTTGGACCATTGGAATCATCGCCAGTTGGATTTTTCATGAAGTCAAGATATTCTTGCTCTGTCATACTAAATTCAACAAAGATAGGATCGATAGAATCAATAGTTACTAATGTTGTAGAACCTGCTTGTACAAATGTCCCCATATCGATATCATCCATACGTAATGTACCAGAATATGGTGCATATACCATTGTATCGCCATAGTTATCTTGAGCAATTTTTACGGATGCTTGGTATGCTTCATAAGCTGCCTTAGCTTGTTCTACAGTACTGCGTTGTGTATCTACACGTTGTTGCGCAATCGCGTCTTGTTGCGCCAATGTTTCATAACGATTAAGATCTACTTCAGCATTTTTGTAAGTCGCATTAGCTTGAGCAGCTTGCGCTTCTGCATTAGCAAGACTAGCTTCGTACTGACGAGAATCGATACGATATAATGGCTGGCCAGCTACAACTTGCTCCCCGCCTTTAACAAATTTTTCAACTACGTAACCGGTTACACGAGCATGTACAGCTACAGAGTTTTCTGCAACTACAGTACCAGCATAGGTTTGATTTACCTGTGCATCACTTGCAGTAATTTTGTATGCATTGACACTCACGTCGCCTGCTTGCTGTTGATTGCTGCCACATCCAGCAACCATTACAGCGGATACAACGAGAGCCGCTAACATACGGGAATAACGGAACTTCATTATCTGTACTCCTTTACACGAAACTAATCATCTATGTGTCATAATTACATAAATATCTTTATATATTTTACAGGATTCTATAGACAAAGTCAATTTTTTCGATACCCTACTACCTTTATAAAACATAGATAAAATCTGATTAAATGATAAAATCTGATTAAATTCATATTCATTGTGCACAATCAAAGCGATAAAAATTATTGACTTTTATCTTAAAATTGTTGTATAATGTTATATATTTCACGGGATATACACAATCGTGTTTTATAATGTATAGTAACGAAAATCTAAGGAGTGCCTATGTTCGGATATGTCCGCCCTTTCAAACCCTATATGCGAATGTTTGAATATGATATCTATAAAGCTGTCTACTGCGGACTTTGTAAGGACATGGGCAGGCGCTATGGCTTTGTGACACGCTTTACCCTTAGCTACGATTTCGCATTTCTCTCCCTTATGGATCTCTCTGTGAGGGGAGTGAAGCTTGACGCAGAAAAGCAACGCTGTATCGCACACCCTTTCAAAAAAACAATGTGTGCAAAATGTACCTGCGACTTGAAATATACGTCCTCAGCCGCCGTGATACTCACATATCATAAGCTCCGTGACGATATAGCCGATAAAGGGCTAAAAGGCAAGCTTGCCGCATTTGCTCTTCTGCCTTTTTTCAAAAAGCCCTATAAGAAAGCGGCTCGCCTTTATCCGTATCTTGCCCCTGCCGTTGAAAACGCAATGGAATTGCAAAATAAAATAGAGCGTGAAAAAACAGCAGGCATAGACCTTGCCTGCGAGCCTACCGCACTTATGATGCAAGCAGTCGCAGGCGGACTTACAAGCAAGCATGACCAACGCCGACCGCTCCTTGAACGATTCGGCTACCTCCTCGGCAGATTTATCTATATCTGCGACGCTCTTGACGATCTGCCCGACGACCACGAGAGTGAAAGCTACAATCCGCTACTTGCAAAATTCCCACCCGCCGAGGGCATAAATGCGGACTATCTCAAAAAAGTCCACGCCTTTTGCGATGACAGCATAAACTTCACACTGGGGGAAATGGCAGATATCTATGTGAAGCTCGACCTTGAGCGATATCGTGATATACTTGATAATATCGTGTATCTTGGGCTGAAAAATGTCTATACTCAAATAAGAAGCGGAAAATTCCGCAATAACAGGAAAGGAAATAACGATCAATGATCTCCAAAGACCCTTACAAAATTTTAGGTGTATCCCCAACAGCTTCAG
>CABQQJ010000075.1 GCA_902466275.1 uncultured Veillonella sp.
TTGGCTGCTTTGTACGAAAGCTGGTCTATCCCGTTAGCGGTTATCCTTGTGATTCCATTGGGCTTGATTGGCGCGGCATTGGGCGTTACGGGTCGCAATATGTTTGAAGCGCTGCTGGGCAGTATTCCGGCATACGCCAACGATATCTACTTCCAAGTCGGTTTCGTTACGGTGATGGGTTTGAGTGCGAAAAATGCGATTTTGATTATCGAGTATGCTAAGATTCGTGTTGACGAGCGTGGTATGAACGTTGTTGATGCCGCTATCGAAGCTGCAAAAATTCGTTTACGTCCAATCTTGATGACATCCTTTGCGTTTATCCTTGGTGTATTGCCATTGGCATTGTCTTCTGGTGCTGGTTCTGGTGCTAGAACAACTATGGGTATTACAGTAGTAGCAGGGATGACCACAGCTACATTGTTTGGTATCTTTATCATTCCAATGTTGTTCATCATCATTGAAACACTTGGACCTGGTTTGTTTACAAACCGCAAAAAAAATCACGACTAATCATTTACATTAGATAATTTTGTAGAATGACAAAAACACGTCACTACTTAGTAGTGGCGTGTTTTTTTGTATAATTTATGATATAATAATAGAGTTAAAAATCGGATTGACGTAAGTCGATATTAAGTGTGAAATTTATATAAAAGAGGTATATTATGAGTGATGTAAAAACATATGTAGCAGGTCATAAAAGCCCTGATACAGATTCTATTTGTTCTGCTATTTCCTTTGCTAATTTCTTAACACAAATGGGAACACCAGCAACTCCAGTATGTGCAGGTGAAGCAAACAAAGAAACAACATATATTTTGAACCATTTTGGTTTTGAACATCCACAAATCGTTAAGAACTGGGAAGAATTTGCTCCAGAAGGTGGCAACTTATACCTAACAGACCACAATGAATCTAAACAAATCATTGACGGTTACAAGTCTATGAATATGTGCGGCGTTGTGGATCATCACCGCATTGGTGATTTCGAAACTGACGGTCCTGTATTCATGCGTTTAGAACCAGTAGGTTGCTCCAATACAATCATTACTAAATTGTACATGGAAAACAATCAAGAAATTCCTAAAGGCATTGCTGGCTTGATGTTATCTGCTATCATTTCTGATACTGTATTATTCCGTTCTCCAACATGCACAGAAACAGATAAAGAAATGGCTCATAAATTAGCTGAAATCGCTGGTGTTGACATCGAATCTTATGGCCTTGATATGTTAAAAGCTGGTGCAGATATTTCTGATTTGACTAATGACGACATCGTTCGTACAGACATGAAAGAATTCTCCGAAGCAGGTAAAACAATTTCTATCGGTCAAATTTCCGTTATGGATACAACAGATGTATTGGCTAAACAAGGGGAACTTGTAGCGGCTTTAGAAGCTCTTCGCAGTGCTAACAACTACGATGCATCTTACATTATGGTTACAAATATTCTTGATGAAAGCACTACATTGCTATTCAGTGGTGATGTTGAGGCTGTAGTAACAAAAGCATTCGAAAAAGAAGTTAAAGACAATGGCGTATTCTTGCCAAATACTATGTCTCGTAAAAAACAAATCGTACCACCAATTCTTGGTGCTATGAAATAGTATAGTAGTATACAAAGGGAAAAGAACGTTGCTTGCAACGTTCTTCTTCTCTATTTATATGATTATCAAACTATAGTATTTGTAAGGGCGATAGGGGTGTTCCGATGAATTCATTACTAACAGGTTTAAATAAAGAGCAGCAACAAGCCGTTCAACATACGGAAGGCCCTTTATTGATTTTAGCTGGTGCTGGATCTGGTAAAACAAAGGTGTTAACCGTTCGCATTGCACATTTATTAGCTCAAGGTGTTAATCCATATGAAATCTTGGCGATTACATTTACCAACAAAGCGGCTAAGGAGATGAAAAGCCGTGTAGAAGGTCTTGTTGGTGATGTAGCCAATCGCATTTGGCTCAGCACATTTCATAGCTTCTGTGCGAAATTCTTGCGTTTTGAATTAGATAACTTCTTAGGTTATAACAGTAACTTTACAATCTACGATACATCTGACTCGCAAGCTGTTATTAAGGCTGCTTTAAAAGCATTAAACCTCGACGATAAATACTATCCTGTAGGTGCTATGATTGGTGCCATATCTGATGCAAAAAATAAATTGTTATTTGCCTCAGATTTTAGAAAGCAAGCGAGAGACTTTTACCAACAAAAGGTTGCTGATGTATATGAGTATTATGAACGGGAATTGCGTAAGAATAATGCTCTAGATTTTGATGATCTTTTATTGGTAGCTGTTAAATTATTACAGTCCAATGAGGCTGTGTTAGATAAATATAGCAAGCGTTTTCGTTATGTTATGATCGACGAATATCAAGATACGAACCATGCTCAATATTTATTGGCTAAATTATTAGCCTCTCATTGGAAAAATATTGCCGTTGTAGGTGATGCTGATCAAAGTATTTACGCATGGCGTGGCGCAGATATTCAAAATATCTTGGACTTTGAAAAGGATTATCCGAACTGTACATCCATCAAGTTGGAACAAAACTATCGTTCTACAAAGATTATTCTTGATGCAGCCAATGCGGTAATTGAAAATAATGAAGGTCGTCCTAAGAAAAATTTATGGACCGATAAGACAGAAGGGGCTAAAATTCAGCATTTTACGGCTCAGTCTGAACATGAAGAAGCTGCTTTCATCGGCGATACTATCGCTAAAAAGCACGATATTCATGGTATACCTTATGGTGATATGGCTATTTTGTACCGTACAAATGCTCAATCTCGTGTACTTGAAGAAGCACTGATTAAACGAGCTTTGCCATATACGATGGTAGGGGGCACAAAGTTCTATGATCGTAAAGAAATTAAGGATGTTTTAGCATATCTACGCGTACTATATAATCCATTCGATGATTTGAGCTTATTACGTATCATCAATGTACCTAAGCGTAGTATTGGTGCTACTACAGTGGCAAAACTACAAGATTATGCTCGTGCAAATGGCACATCCTTGTTTATGACATTAACACAGTTGCATCTAGTAGATACGATTAAAGGTAAGACAAAGGAAAAGTTAGAGGAATTTGGTATCCTTATCTTTACTCTCGTAGCTGAAATGGAAGATAAAACTGTGCTTGATATCTTAGAATCTATTCTCGATAGAACCGGTTACTTGGCACAATTAGAAGAGAGTACAGATCCACAAGATCAGGCTCGCGCTGAGAATATCGGTGAACTTTTATCTGTAGCTAAAGACTTCCAAGATACAAATCCAACTGGTACAGTGGAAGACTTCTTGGAACAAGTAGCACTCGTAAATGATGTTGATTCTTTCGAGCAAGAAGAGTCTAAAGTTACATTGATGACATTACATGCTGCGAAAGGTTTGGAATTCCCTATTGTATTCTTAGGTGGCTTGGAGGAAGGTTTATTCCCTCATAGTCGCACCTTGATGAACCCTGAGGAAATTGAAGAGGAACGCCGCCTTGCTTATGTAGGTATTACTCGTGCTGAAAAGGAATTATATATTTCTAATGCCACTACGCGTACCGTATTTGGACGCACTAGCAGCTATTTACCATCTCGTTTTATCGATGAAATTCCAGAAGAGTTAGTAGATGGTTTGCGTGCTAAGCGTAAAGTACCTGATGATATTAAGCGTCATGTACCGCAACATATGAGTGTTACAAGCCGACCAGTTACAAAGCCAATCGTTCGCAATGAAGTGATTGCTGATTGGAATATTGGCGATACGGCTATTCATAGCAAGTGGGGCAATGGTAAAGTCATCAATGTTGCCGGCGAAGGGGCTGGTATGAAGCTGACAATTGAATTCCCCACACAAGGTGTACGTGTAGTAATGGCAAAATTTGCACCTGTTAAGAAGGGATAAAATTTGTGTATGGCAGTTAACCTCTCTACCTTACTTGTAAGGAACGTATAGAGTGTTACTGCACTGTAAAAGGGATGTAATATGAATCCGAAAGATAGAATTAAAGAGTTACAACAAGAGCTAACTCATGCGCAGTATTTATACTACGTAAAAGATGCTCCTACTATGAGCGACTTTGAATATGATAAAAAATATCGTGAGCTTGTGGATTTAGAAACAGCTCATCCTGAATATATTGTGCCATCATCGCCAACACAACGGGTAGGCATGAAGGTAGAAGGTTCCTTTGAAAAGGTCGTCCATGGCCGCCCTATGTTGAGCTTATCTAATGTATTTAGTGCTGATGAAGTACGTGCATTTGCTAGTCGTGTAGAGAAGGAATTAGGTCATAAGCCTTCTGCTTATGTGGTAGAACTTAAAATCGATGGTTTAGCTGTTAATTTGCACTATGAGAACGGCATGTTTGTACGTGCCGTAACACGTGGTGATGGTCGCGTTGGTGAAGACGTAACTGCTAATGTGCGTACTATTAAATCCATTCCTTTATATCTAGAGGATGCGCCAGAATTTATCGAGGTTCGCGGTGAAGCATATATGCCTCATAGTGAATTTAAACGTATAAATGAAGAACGTGATGAAGAGGGCTTACCTACCTTCGTAAATCCTCGTAATGCAGCAGCTGGTTCTTTGCGTCAACAAGATCCTGCCATTACGGCTAGTCGTAATTTAGCATTCTTTGCCTACGCAATCGGTTCTGAAGTGGGTGCCAATATTCATAGCCAAGAGGAATTGCTCCAAAGTCTAGAAACGTTCAAGTTTTCTGTAAATCCTCATTACCGCGTATGCAAAACAATTGACGAAGTCATAGAGGCTATTAATTATTGGGGTGAAAAGCGCCATGAGTTGCCATACGATACAGACGGTATGGTAATTAAGGTTAATAGTTTCGATGACCAAGAGGTACTTGGCAGTACTGCGAAGGATCCTAAGTGGGCTACAGCTTACAAATATCCACCAGAAGAGGTAGAAACCGTTCTTAAGGATATTACTATCAATGTAGGACGTACAGGTGTTCTTACTCCAACTGGTGAATTGGAATCTGTATTCGTATCCGGTACAAATGTAAGTCGTGTTACACTACATAACCAGGACTTCATCAATGAAAAGGATATTCGCATTGGTGACCATGTCATCATTCACAAGGCAGCCGAGATCATTCCAGAGGTTATTCGCGTAGTTCCTGAAAAACGAACTGGTTCTGAAGTGCCTTTTACAATTCCTAATACATGTCCTGTATGTGAATCTCCTGCAGTTCGTCGTGAAGGAGAAGCGGCAGTTCGATGTACGAATAAACATTGTCCAGCTATTGAAAAGGAACAAATTATCCACTTTGCCTCTCGTGACGCTATGAATATCGATGGCCTTGGTCCTAGTATCGTAGAAAATTTGATCAACAACAAGTTAATTACAAATGTGGTTGATTTATATC
>CABQQJ010000076.1 GCA_902466275.1 uncultured Veillonella sp.
TGAATCGATAATTCTGTAGGCGTACCTCCACCAAAATAAATTGTATCAATAGCTTTAGATGTAGACTCTGGATGTTCAAAGACCCATAAATCGATTTCTTGAACTAAAGCATATACATAGGTTTCGTAATAATCTTGTAAATTTTGATAAGCAGGAAAATCACAATACATACATTTCTGTTTACAAAAAGGGATATGGACATACAAGCCCATATCCCCAAGTGTAGACAGATTCAGGATATTAGAATCTGTTTTCATTATATTAGTCCTCAACCTTGAGAATCGCCATGAATGCTTCTTGCGGGATCTCTACGGAACCGACGGACTTCATGCGTTTCTTACCGGCTTTTTGTTTTTCAAGTAATTTACGCTTACGAGAAATATCACCACCGTAACATTTTGCCAAAACATCCTTACGCCAAGCTTTTACAGTTTCACGAGCCACAATTTTTGTACCTACCGCCGCTTGAATAGGAATTTCAAACATTTGACGAGGAATGAGTTCTTTTAATTTTTCTGCTAATGCACGACCACGTGTTGCAGCACGATCCTTATGTACGATAATGGACAACGCATCTACAGGATCACCATTTAAGAGAATATCCATCTTAACCATTGGAGATTGTTTATATCCAATCAATTCGTAGTCAAGAGATGCATATCCCTTTGTAGCGGATTTTAATTTATCAAAGTAATCATAAATGATTTCACTCAATGGCAAGTGATAAACGACAGATACGCGTGTTTCATCCAAATATTCCATAGATTGATATTCACCGCGTTTATCTTGGGACAACTCCATAATAGTACCAACAAAATCTTTAGGTACTATTGTTGTAGCCTTTACATAAGGCTCTTCAATGTAATCAATTTCCGTTGGAGGTGGTAATTTAGCAGGATTATCGACTTCGAGCATTTCCCCATTTGTTTTGTACACTTTGTAATTTACAGATGGAGCCGTCGTAATAAGCGTCAAGTTATATTCACGTTCTAAACGTTCTTGAATTACGTCCATATGCAAAAGACCGAGAAACCCACAACGGAAACCAAAACCCAATGCCAATGATGTTTCTGCTTCATATTCTAAGGCAGCATCATTAAGCTGTAACTTTTCTAATGCATCCCGAAGGTTTTCATAATCTTTAGATTCTGTTGGATAAAGGCCACAGTACACCATAGATACAGCCTTACGATAACCAGGCAATGGTTCTGATGCAGGATTATTAGCTAATGTTACAGTATCGCCTACATGGCAATCTTTTACATTTTTGATGCTAGCTGCAATACAACCTACTGAGCCACATGGTAATTCTTGCACAGGTACAAGATTGGGAGTAAAAATACCGAGTTCTGTAACATCAAAGTCCTTTTTATCATGCATCATGCGAATTGTATCTTTTGCTTTTATAGACCCTTCTTTTACGCGGACATAAGCAATAGCACCTTTATACGCATCAAAACGGCTATCAAAAATCAAGGCTCTTGTTGGCTTATCAGATTTATCTGGTGGTGCAGGAACTTTATTTACAATAGCTTCTAAAATATCAGGAATACCGATACCTGATTTGGCAGAGCATAATACAGCATCAGAAGCGTCTAAACCAATAATATCTTCAATTTCTTGTTTAACGCGATCAGGATCTGCTGACGGCAAATCAATCTTGTTAATAACAGGAATGATTTCAAGATCATGTTCTAAAGCGAGATATACATTTGCCAACGTTTGTGCTTCCACACCTTGTGCAGCATCGACTACGAGTAATGCCCCTTCACAAGCTGCAAGAGAACGAGATACTTCATAGCTGAAATCCACATGGCCCGGAGTATCAATAAGGTTCAAAGTATACTCTTCACCATCTTGTGCTTTATACAAAATGCGAACAGATTGGGCTTTAATGGTAATGCCTCGTTCACGTTCTAAATCCATAGAGTCTAGAACTTGAGCTTCCATTTCACGTTTTTGTAATGTACCAGTATATTCAATTAATCTATCAGCGATGGTTGATTTACCATGGTCGATATGAGCTATAATACAGAAGTTTCGAATCTTTTTCGTTGACATACTATGTAAACAAGTTCAAAGAACTTGTATTCTCCTTTCTAACATACGCGATCGATAACAGCACCTCCTAATAATTGAGTGCCATTATAAAAGGCTACGGACTGACCTGGTGTAATAGCCCGTTGTGGTTCTTCGAAGATAACTTCCATCGTATCATCATCTAAGATACGTGCAGTACAAGGTGAAGGGTTCGCAGCGTAGCGGATTTTACCTTCTGCTTTTAATTCTTTATGAATTGTATCATCTAAGAAGTTATAGAACTTACAAATCATGCGATTTGTAAAGAGACGTTCGTTAGGACCCACGATGACCTCATTACGATCCCCATTAAATCCAATAACATATAAAGGGTGTTTATATGCAATACCAAGGCCTTTACGTTGACCAATAGTGTAATTAAATAAGCCATTATGCTTACCTAATACTTCACCATCTTCAGTAACGATATTACCAGATTTAGGTTTATCCTTCATTTCTTCTACCACGAGCTTTTGATAGTTCCCGTGAGGTAAGAAACAAATATCTACACTATCTGGTTTTTTAGCTACTGGCAAATCATATTCAGCAGCTAATTTACGTGTTTCAGTCTTACATTGACCACCTAGTGGGAACATAAGATGACTCAAGATACGTTGGTTCATATTATACATAACATAACTTTGATCTTTTGTAGGATCAACGCCTTTATGTAACTCATACAAACCTGTTTCTTCATTATAATTTACTTGTGCATAATGACCAGTTACCATATGTGTGGCACCTAATTCAAGAGCACGATTGAGCATCAAGTCAAACTTGATGTTCTTGTTACAAAATACACAAGGATTTGGCGTACGACCATAGGCATATTCTTTTACAAAGTAATCTACTACGTTTTCGTAGAATACATCACGAGCATCGATAACATGATGCTCGATACCAAGAAAATCACACATCTTCTTAGCATCAGTTACGGCAAGAGGCACCTCATCATAAGGCGTACCACTCACCCATAACCATAGGGTAATACCAAATACTTTATAGCCTTGTTTTAATAGCATTGCAGCAGTTAAAGAACTGTCTACGCCGCCACTCATAGCTACAGCGATAACTTTTTCCATACTTTCTCCTTTTAATGATCTCTTGATCATAAAACTAATCAGGGTGAAAGCCTGACGTGTAAAACACTAGTTCGGTGTAAAAGTCCGAGTAGTATTGCTATAAAATTATAGCAACTTATATTATAGCCTAGAAATAGGTATATTGAAAAGATTTGAAATAAAAAGAATCCCTTTCACAAAAGAAAGAGATTCTAAACATTATCTATGTTTTAATAGTTCTTCAGCAGCTCCTAAAATACCAAGCATGGAATGTTCAAACACTAGGCCACCCTGCATGAAAATTGTATATGGTGGACGTATAGGACCATCGGCACTGAGTTCAATAGAGGAACCTTGTACAAAGGTACCACCAGCCATGATGATTTTATCTTCGTACCCAGGCATATCCCCAGGAATAGGATGTACGTGAGCATCTACAGGAGAATAGGCTTGCATACCTACACAGAAATGCTCCATTTCTTCCCCATTTTTCAGATTAATGGCTTGAATCAAGTCATAGCGATCAGCATTTACCTTAGGGAATACATCATAGCCTAGTAACTCACCTACAGCAGCCGTATATACAGCACCTTTAAGAGCTTGTAATACTACGTGAGGTGCCATAAATAAACCTTGGAAGAACAAGCGATAACCAGGAGCATATGAACCCATATGATCACCAAGTCCAGGAGCTGTCAATTGATATGCTGCATCCTCTACAAGGTTTTCTCTACCAACAATATAACCACCAGTTGGTGCTAAACCGCCACCTGCATTTTTAATGAGAGAGCCAGCCATAATATCAGCACCAGCTTCTAATGGTTCTTGCAGCTCTGTAAATTCACCGTAACAATTATCTACGAAACAAATCGTTTTAGAATTTTTAGCTTTTACAGCATCTACAATAATCTTAATATCTGCAATAGATAATGGTTCACGCGTACTATAGCCGCGAGAACGTTGAATGACTACTACTCGCGTATTATCATTCACAGCGTTAGCAATGGCCTCCACATCATAGGTATTATCTTTTAAAGGCACCTCAGTATAGATAAACCCTTTTTCTACTAAGGAACCACGTACTTTACGAGCAGCACCAATTACGGATTGCATTGTATCGTAAGGAGCGCCAACGGCATAGATAAATTCTTTACCTTTAGAACCATTCCCCATTAAGGAAATCAACGTTGTTGCTAGTGCGTGTGTACCAGATACAAAATGAGGACGAACGATAGCCTTTTCACCTTTAAATACATAGGCAAATACTTCGTCTAACTTCTCACGGCCCACATCGTTATAACCATAACCAGTAGTACCTGTGAAATGATAATCAGATACTTGGCATTCCTTAAAGGCTTCTAATACTTTTTTTGTATTGGCCAATGCAATAGGTTCAAATTTCTTAAATTCTGGTTCAGCCATTTCTAGGGCTTTACTACGTATTTCTTCTAATGTCATGCTAATCCTTCTCTACGGATTAAATCCATAGCTTTATTAAATATAAAATCTTTAGATGTATTGCTATCAATATGTATCCATTCTATATATGGCATACGTTTATACCATGTAATTTGGCGCTTAGCAAAGTGACGTGTATTCTTCTTAATTAAGTCACGACACTCATCTAATGTTATATTGCCATTTATATAGTCTACAACCTCTTTATAGCCAATACCTTTAAAAGCTTGGCAATCTGGATTCACTCCAGATTTTATGAGTTGTTCCACCTCTTCAATTAAACCCACATCAAACATCATATCAACGCGTAAATTGATACGTTCATATAATTTATCACGATCTCTCATGAGACCGATGACAGGCCCTTTATAGGATACACCATCTTTTGTCTGATTTCGCAACGAATCTACATCACCATGATGCAATATCTCAATAGCCCGATACAAACGATGTTTGTCATTATATTGTATCTCTATATTATGTTCTTTACCTAATGTGAAAGCATAGTCTCGTAAGCCTTCAATACCTTTTGTACTATAGAGCTCATCAAGTTCTGCTCGCAAATATTCGTCAGGTTTAACATCATTAAAGTTGTAGTTCTCCAATAATGATTGGACATACAGTCCTGTACCACCAGACAGAATAGGAAGAATATTTCTATCTTTTAATCTTGCAATTATTTCTTTAGCTTGATCTTGAAAAATAGATACCGAATATGAATCATTTGGTTCTAGTATATCAATGAGA
>CABQQJ010000077.1 GCA_902466275.1 uncultured Veillonella sp.
ACTACCTATGAAATTATAGAAGAAGTACCGCTTATGGTATTGAAGAAAAATGGACGCCGTGAATTATTTGATCGCGGTAAATTATTGAATGGTCTATTGCGCTCTTGTGATAAACGCACAGTGCCTATGTCCGTTATGGAACAAGTAGTTAATGATGTAGAGCGCGATATTCGTAACGAAATCAATCAAGAGGTTACAACCGACCGCATTGGGGAACTTGTATTGCAACAATTGAAAGATATTGACCAAGTTGCGTATGTTCGTTTCGCCAGCGTATATCGTAAGTTCGATAATATCGATAGCTTCATGGAAGAGCTTAAAGCGCTTAAAAAATTAGATGCTAAAAAACCAAAACGTAGTTAGTTGATGTTACTACATAGTGAGGCTTTATGATAGATTTACATTGCGATACGATAATGCAATTACTCGATCATCCCGATAGTGGTGATTTATATCGTAATACTTGGAAAATCGATATAGAAAAATTACAAAAGGCTCACAGTAAGGTACAAGATTTTGCACTTTTTATCAATATTGGTGAGACGAATGACCCTTATGGTCGCTATGAAGAGATGCGTAATTTGTGTGTATCACAAATTCATCACTATGGAGAGCACATACAACATGTGCTCTCTTATCAAGATGTAGAGTCTGTATACAAGTCTGGTAAGATTGGGGCGATCATGTCTATTGAGGAAGGTGGCGTACTAGGTGGCGATTTAAATAAACTTAAACAAGCTTACCAAGATGGAGTCAGACTTATAACGCTAACATGGAACTATCCAAATGGACTTGGCGAGCCACATTGTGGTGAGCAACATAAAAAATTAACATCTAAAGGTGTTGAATTTGTTGAGGCTATGCAAGATTTAGGGATAATCGTTGACTGTTCACATCTCAATGACGCTGGTACAGAGCAATTAGGAGATATTTTAGATGTTCCTTTTATAGCATCTCATTCAAATGCACGGGAAGTTCGGGCTCATACGCGAAATTTGCCGGATAATCTTATTAGACTTATCGCTAATAAGGGAGGTATTATAGGACTTAATTTTGCACAGAATTTTCTCGGCACATCGCCAATTAGTCGCATTGAAGATATTGTTAAACATGGTCTATATCTCATCGACAAGGGCGGTGAAGATGTAGTGGCATTAGGAACTGATTTTGATGGGATTCCACCCAACACAGAGATTGAAGATATGTCTCAAATGAGTCGTCTTTATGATGCATTTAAAGAGGCAGGCTTATCTGTGGAACAGTGTGAAAAGTTATTCTGGAAAAATGCAGATAGACTACTAAAGGAGATTTTATAATGACTGATTTAAATCCAATCATTGCTGATCGTTTTACTGAGCATCTTGAAGTGTTTGGTAAGACTATGGAACATATGGATACCATTCAAGAAATCGGATATCGCTGTAAAGCGGCTTTAGAAAATGGTAATAAAATTTTGTTCTGTGGTAATGGTGGCTCTGCGGCAGACTCTCAACATTTAGCAGCTGAATTGATTTGTCGCTTTAAAAAGGAACGGCGCTCTCTTGCAGGCATTGCATTAACTACTGATACATCCGCATTAACAGCTATTGCGAATGACTATGATTTTGAATCTGTTTTTGCACGTCAAGTAGAGGGCTTAGGCCGTACAGGTGATGTTCTCATCGGTATTTCTACTTCTGGTAACTCCAAGAATGTTGTAAAAGCTGCAGAAATGGCCCGTTCTATTGGTATGCATACCATTGCTTTCACCGGTGAAGGGGGCGGCAAACTAGCCGAACTATGTGATATTACACTGGCTATTCCCAGTAATGTGACAGCGCGCATTCAAGAAATGCATATCTTAGCTGGCCACATTATATGCGAAATTATTGAAGAAGATTATTAACCGATAGGTTTTTACTTATAGATACACATTGTTTCAATTATAAATTTATTTAAATTAGGAACATATGTAATTTTGATAAGGAATAGGTGGATTATGATAAATACTACCATTAATCAGTTTTTAACAAAGCAACTGCCAAACTTGAAGATTGCCGTTGTAGGCGATGTAATGGTAGATCGTTATGTTTTTGGTGATGTAAGTCGTATTTCTCCAGAAGCACCGGTTCCTGTAAACCGCGTGTCCAAGATGAAAGAGGTCCTTGGTGGAGCTGGTAATGTTGCATCTAATCTGTCTAATTTAGACTGTAAAGTATATCTTGGTGCACTAGCAGGTAATGACGACCATGGCCATTTATTAAAAAATTTACTTGATACTGATAAAATCGATACGACTGGTTTAATCACTAGTGATGACCGCTCTACTATTACTAAGATGCGCATATTAGGTGATCGTCAACAGATGATGCGCCTTGATTTTGAAACGATTACAGATTTAACAAGTGGGGAAGAGGCACGACTGTCTGCTTGGCTAGAACATCTATGTAAGACTGGTATCGATGGTATTGTTGTATCTGACTATGGCAAAGGCGTTTGTACACCAACATTGCTAAAAAAAATCTTTAGTTTAGCTAAGGAGTATGGTGTACAAACCATTGTAGATCCTAAGGGTTCAGACTGGTCTAAATATAATGGTGCAACCTGTATTACACCGAATGTAAAAGAACTAGGTGAATGTGTAGGTCATAAGTTAGCTAATGATGATGCCACCATCGTAGAGGCAGCTAAGTCAGTACTGGCTAATGTTGATTTAGAATATATTGTAGCTACACGGTCAGCAAAAGGGATTACTGTTATTGCAAAGGATGGACGCACATGGCATAATCCGGCTACACAACAAGAGGTATTCGATGTAAGTGGTGCAGGCGATACTGTTGTATCCATGATGATGACATGCCTTGCCAGTGGCCTATCTATGCGTTTAGCCTTACATATTGCTAATGGCGCTGCAGGCATCGTCGTATCTAAGGTTGGAACATATCCAATTCATCGTTCTGAATTACTGGATTTATGGCATTCTTATAAGCATAGTGTTCAATCGAAGCCTTTATACACAAAGGAAGAGATGAAGCAGCTTATTACACAATGGCAAAATAAGGGTGAAACTGTTGTGTTTACAAATGGTTGTTTTGACATTCTTCATCGTGGGCATATTACGTATCTACAAGAGGCTGCTCAGTTAGGTGATCATCTAATTATTGGTTTAAATTCCGATGCTTCTGTTAGACGCCTAAAGGGTGAAACACGTCCCATCGTAAGTGAAGAGGATAGAGCAGCATTATTAAGTGCGTTGCGCTGTATAGATGGTGTGGTTTTATTCGAAGAGGATACACCAGCTGAACTATTAGCTTATTTGCGTCCTAATACGCTAGTTAAGGGCGGCGATTATAAGATAGAAGATATTATTGGACGTGAGTCCGTAGATCATGTAGAGGTGCTTTCATTTAAAGAAGGTTACTCTACATCAGATATTGTAGGGAAAATAGCTACTATGGCTAAGGAGGGCAAATTATGATTATCGTAACAGGTGGTGCTGGTTTTATTGGCAGTAATATTGTGAAAGCACTGAATGATCGTGGTCGTACAGATATTCTCATCGTAGATGATCTTACAGATGGTCGTAAGATTCGCAATATTCAAAATCTAGAATTTCTAGATTACATCGATTGTGATGATTTTGATTGTGCTATTGCTGATGGTACATTCGACGTTGGCCCTATTGAAGTCGTATTCCATGAAGGTGCTTGTGCAGACACAATGGAATATAATGGCAAATACATGATGAAGAACAACTATGAAGGTTCTAAAAATCTATTCCATTATTGCCAAGACCGTCGCATTCCATTCATCTATGCCTCCTCTGCATCTACCTATGGTAATGGTACACATGGTTTCGTAGAAACGCCTGAAGCTGAAGAAGCACTTAATCCATATGCGTATTCTAAGCTGTTATTCGACCGTTATGTACGCAAATATGAAGGTGAATATACTGCACAGGTAGTTGGTTTACGTTACTTTAACGTATATGGTCCTAATGAGGCTCATAAAGATAAAATGGCTTCTTTGGTACGTCAAATGTTCTACAAAAATAAAGAAACAGGTATTATTAATCTCTTTGAAGGTACAGATGGCTACGAAGATGGTGGTCAAACACGTGACTTTATCTATGTAAAAGACGTAGTTAATGTAAACTTCTATTTCTGGGAACACCCTGAAATCTCTGGTACTTTCAACTGTGGTACAGGTAATGCTCATAGCTTTAACCAATTCATGCAAGCTGTTATCGACTACAATGGTCAAGGCAAAATTGAATATGTGCCATTCCCAGAGGTGTTAAAGGGTAAATACCAAAGCTTTACAGAGGCTGATACTACTAAATTGTTAGCCGCTGGCTATGACAAAGGGTTCCATAAAATGGAAGATGCCGTTAAAGAATATTGTGAACTATTAGATAATAACGAAGGGTATTTACGCTAATGCGCAAGGTATTATTTTTAGATCGCGATGGTGTTATTAATAAGGATGTTAGTTATCTATACAAAATCAGCGATTTAGAGTGGGTAGATGGTGCAAAAGAGGCCCTTGCTTATGCTCATAGTAAGGGCTATGATCTCATTGTCGTGACAAATCAGAGTGGTGTAGCTCGTGGTTATTATAAAGAATCTGATGTTCAGATTTTACATGACTATATGGCTCATGAACTAGATCGCAGTGGAGCACCGATTTTACATTTCTATTACTGTCCACATCATAAAGAAGGTATTGTTCCTCTCTATGCAGTAGAATGTGAATGTAGAAAGCCTAAACCTGGCATGATTAAGCAAGCTATTAAGGATTATGATGTAAATATATCAGATAGTTTTCTTATCGGTGATAGTCAGCGTGATGTTGATGCAGCTGAGGCTGCTGGCATTAAGGGGTATCTATTTAAAGGCTCTAATCTATTGGATTTCATTAAAACAATAATTTAATCATTTATTCCATTTAGTTTATTTCGGAAGAATATATTTGGGTTTGTTGTGTTGTATTTGGGGAGGCTTTATGAAAGATTACAAGAATATACTCATCATCAAGATGAGTTCCTTAGGTGATGTAATTCACGCATTGCCTACCTTGTACGCTGTGCGCAAGAATTGGCCTAATGCGCGTATTACATGGGCTATTCATGAGCAATTCGCTAGCCTCTTACCTGGTACACCATGGGTTGATGACGTGATTATCATTGACAAAAAACAACTAAAGAAGCCTACGTATTTATATCAATTGCGCAAGGAGCTACATAGTCGTCATTTTGATATGACCTTGGACCTTCAATGTATTGCTAAAAGCGCTATTGTATCTTTATTATCTGGTTCTCCTGAAAAGTATGGCTACTGGGAGCTTCGCGAAGGAAGCAATCTA
>CABQQJ010000078.1 GCA_902466275.1 uncultured Veillonella sp.
TGTGCTTGATTCACCGCATTCCTGATTTATATGAAGCTGGTATTGATAGCCTTAAAATTGAAGGGCGTATGAAATCAGTTCACTATTGTGCCACAGTGGCAAAAGTATATCGTACAGCGATTGATACATACCTTAAAGAAGGTAAAGATTGGTATGTTCGTCCAGAATGGATTGCAGAATTAGAGAAGATTTCCCATCGTCCTTATACAGATGGCTTTGCAGAAGGTCGTCCTGATGAAACGGCTCAAAACTATGGTAAATCTACGAATACGCAGAGCCATGACTTCATCGGTTTAGTTATGGGCTACAACGAAGAAGAAAAATACGTTGATCTTGAACAACGTAATAACTTTAAGGTGGGCGATAAGGTAGAATTCTGTCAGCCAAAAGGGGAACTTGTTGAAACTGTTATCGAAAAAATGACAGATGAAGATGGCAATCCTATCGATGTAGCACCTCATGCACAAATGAAAGTTCGCATCTATATGGATACACCACTTGAACCGTACTCCATGATGCGCCGTGAGTGCAAACCTAAAGAGGATGAATAGTTAAAAAATGGTATCGAAGACTAATTAAAGTCTAAAAGATAGTTACTATTTAGAAAAAGATAGATACTATTTTCAAAATGGTAGTAAGCCTATTAGCTATATAAGATAGTCCATCTAGTTTAGTTTATAAAAATCTAAATGATATAATGGTGATGCGAAGGAGGATAGTTTATGAGTGGTACAGCCTTAGGACCGAGTAAATCTATCGGCGCATTTCCAGATGTATTTGACTTAACCACATCAGGAGAAGAAGCGTATGTGTACTTTCACATTGATCCTAAGCATACGAATTTCATAAATCGCATCATTGAAGGCTATGAATATTTAGGTGTTATGACCTCGGTAGATGCGAGTGGGCGGTGCATGTTGCGCTGCACACCATCTACAAGGCCTTTGGCGCTTGAAGTATTAAGTAGTTTATCCGACTATGTCACTATAGAAGATAAAGTATAATTTTGATTGTAAATTGTATGAGGGAATTTTGTGACTATACTAGATTTACAATTATATTAAATGTATACGAATTGTAGAGAAATGAGAGTATATCTATGAAACAATCTATTTTGAAACGTGCATTATTAACAGCTTGCCTTGGGGCCTCTATGGCAGGTGTAGCTATGGCGGGTCCTGTAGGCCCTGTAATCATTCCTCAAGCAGGGGATGTGGTTATTATCAACCATGGTCCTGATATGACTTTCACAGGGAATATCAATTTTGATGTTGAAAGCCAAACTAACAACAATTTACAAATTGGTTCTACTGTGATTCCTAATGTGGTATACGGTGCGGCTTTCAATAAGTCTGGCGCACCAGATACTATCATCCCAGCTCAAACGTATGTATATGTAGGCACAAAAGACGGGGCGAATGCTTTCACAGAAGCTAGCGATGCAGACAAAAAAGGGGCAAGCTGGAATGTGGAAACATTGAAGAAAACTAAATCTGGCGATGTACAATTGGCGAGCCGTGGCGTTCCTGAAAAACCATTGGCTAACCAAGTGGCGACCATTAAAGATTCCATTATGCTTAGCGCTGTAGACCTCAGTACTACAGAGGTGGGACGCAATAGCAAGGGTGTTTTATATATGACCGTACCTAAGGAATTGAAATTGACTGCTGACACAGGCATTCCTGATGATGTACGTGAAACGATGCCAGCCATGTTCCGGGGCAAAATGGGAGACTCCCTCATGGTAAACCTCATGCCTCTAAATGAAGAAGAGAAGCAACAGTTAGCGGCAAATCCACATAATGCCAATACTATCGTATTCAACCGTGGTATGAACATGGCAAAAATGATTGGATCCTCTGCACGTACAAGCAAGGTGTACACATACATGAAGGATCATTATTTGAACCTTGTTATTGTAGCGAAAGATTACGATGATAACGGTGCTCGCGGTAGCGGTGTTATGATGGTATCTAAACAAGATAACTCTAATGACGTGCTCTTAACACTCTACAAAGGTCCAGACCTTTCTACTAGCAAATTGGAAAAAGTAATTGGTGCTATGTTGTCTACAAACTTCAAACGTTAATTTATAAATAATGCATATAAAATGGCTCGAGATTCTGATATGTTCTGCCTTTACTGGTTGTCTAGTAAAGGGGACATATCATTCTCGAGCCGTTTTTTTAAGATATATGTATATATAGCTATAAATAAAGGTGAGATTTGCAGTTTATAGCTTTTACAGAAATTACAGTTTATAGTTCTTATTAAATTTACAGTTAAACTGTATTGAATTTTTTAGTCCTCTATGATACTATAATCTAGTAAAAGTGATGCAAAGGACATGATTCTTTTATCCCTGTGTACCAGAGAGAGGCTGATGCTGGAAATGCCTTACACATATATTAGAGTTACCCCCTTTAAACTGATTTGTCGAACCTAAGTAGGCAAATACGGCCGCCACCGTTATCGGGCTTAATGAAGTGAATTAACTATACACATATATTGGTATAGATAATTAACTAGGGTGGAACCGCGAATGATCTTCGTCCCTTGTTTGTAGGGATAGAGGGTCTTTTTTTATTACCCAATTTCTACAAGCTAATTACTCAATGTTTATGTATTGTGTGGTAAGTAGGTATATTGGTGAAAGTAGAAAATCAAAGCTATCCTAGTTTATAAATTGGAGGAAAGAAAAATGGCAGATGTAAAAATCATTTTACCTGATGGTAGTGCAAAGGAATACGCTGCTGGCACTACTCTTGGGGAAGCAGTAAAACAATTATCTAACAGCTTGGCTAAAAAAGTACTAGCTGCAAACGTTAATGGCGAATTAACAGACCTTCGCGAAGAACTTGTAGATGGCTCTGAAGTTGCGTTCTTAACATTCGAAGATGAAGGGGGCAAACATACTTTGCGTCACACAGCTTCTCATATCTTGGCACAAGCGGTTAAACGCTTATGGCCTGAAGCTAAATTGGCTATCGGTCCTGCTATCGATAAAGGTTTCTACTATGATATCGATATGGAACATACTTTGACTCCTGAAGATTTGGGTAAAATCGAAAAGGAAATGAGCCGTATTGTAAAAGAAAATTTACCGATTACTAAATCCGTTATGCCTCGTCAAGAAGCTATCGAATTCTTTAAAGCTAAAAATGAAGATTACAAGGTAGAATTGATTCAAGATCTTCCTGAAGATGCTGTAATCTCTTGCTACTCTCAAGGCGATTTCATCGATCTTTGTGCAGGTCCTCACGTGGCATCCACTGGTAAGGTGAAAGCTTTCAAATTACAAAGCATTGCAGGTGCATACTGGCGCGGCGATGAAAAGAATAAAATGTTGCAACGTATTTACGGTACAGCATTTGAAAAGAAAGAAGAACTTGATGCATACCTTCACTTGCTTGAAGAAGCAGCTAAACGGGACCACCGTAAGCTTGGTAAAGAACTTGGCTTGTTCGTTATCAAAGAAGAAGGTCCTGGTTTCCCATTCTTCTTGCCAAAAGGCATGGCTCTTCGCAACGAATTAGAAAACTTCTGGCGTGAAGTTCACCATGAATTTGATTACGAAGAAATTCGTACACCAATCATCTTGAACAAACAATTGTGGGAAACATCTGGTCACTGGTTCCATTACCGCGAAAATATGTACACTACAATTATTGACGAAGAAGAATATGCAATTAAACCAATGAACTGCCCAGGCGGTATCTTGGTTTATCAAAATGAAATGCATTCTTACCGTGACTTCCCATTGCGTTACGCTGAACTTGGTCTAGTTCACCGTCATGAATTATCTGGTGCATTACACGGCTTGTTCCGGGTACGTGCTTTCACACAAGACGATGCTCACGTATTCATGTTGCCTGAACAAATGCAATCCGAATTGATGAAAGTTATCGAATTGTTCGACCGTATTTATAGCCAATTCGGCTTGAAATACCATGTTGAATTGTCTACTAAACCAGACAATGCAATGGGTGATGATGCAATTTGGGAAGCAGCTACAGAAGCATTGCGCAATGCCATTGAAGCAAAAGGTATTCCTTACGTAATCAACCCTGGCGATGGTGCATTCTATGGTCCTAAACTTGACTACCATATTGAAGACTCCTTGGGCCGTACATGGCAATGTGGTACTATCCAATTGGATATGAACTTGCCTGAACGTTTCCAAATTGAATATGTTGGTGAAGATGGTCAAAAACATCGTCCTATCATGATTCACCGTGCATGCTTCGGCTCCATGGAACGTTTTATCGGTATCTTAACTGAACACTATGCAGGTGCATTCCCAACTTGGATGGCTCCTGTACAAGTTAAAATCTTGCCTATCTCTGAAAAACATGTTGAATATGCTAAAGAATTGGCAAAACAAATGCACCGCGACTATGTACGTGTGGAAGTAGACGATCGCAGCGAAAAAATCGGTTATAAAATCCGCCAAGCACAAATGGCAAAGGTTCCATACATGCTTGTTGTGGGTGATAAAGAGGTCGAAGAAGGCACAGTTAACGTTCGTAAACACGGTGGTGACGAATTGGGCTCCGTACCATTCGAAGAATTCTTCAATTCTATTAAAATCGATATCAAAGATCGTAATTAACCTTAAAGGGATTAGTTATTTCTGATGACTCTATAATAGGTAGGGGTTGGTCTTCACTAAGTGAACCAAACCCTACCTTTTTGTATTCCTCTAAATAAAGTTTTTAGACAATTAAATAATTCAGAAGATCAAGAAATATATATTGCATAATTACGGTTAAGTAGTATAATTGAATATTAGTAAACTTAATATAGAGTTGAAGATCAATTATCTTATCTTTTAATTGTTACCTGTGAGTAGCGAAAGGAAAATAACTATGAAAGATGTAAATTCATACGGCTGGAAAGCTGTCATTGGTTCTTCTGTGGGCTATGCCATGGATGGTTTTGATCTCTTGATTCTAGGTTTTATGTTAACCTTGATATCAGGGGATTTAGGTTTATCTACGGGACAAGCTGGTTCTTTAGTTACGTGGACCTTAATTGGTGCCGTATTAGGGGGCTTCATTTTCGGCACCTTATCGGATAAATATGGCCGTGTTCGCGTCTTAACGTGGACTATCGTACTGTTTGCCGTATTTACTGGACTCTGTGCCTTTGCTCAAGGCTATTGGGATCTACTTATTTACCGTACAATCGCTGGTATTGGTTTAGGCGGTGAATTTGGTATCGGCATGGCTTTAGCTGCTGAAGCGTGGCCTGCGAAACACCGTGCAAAAGCGACAAGCTATGTTGCCCTTGGTTGGCAATTAGGCGTATTGGCCGCTGCATTATTAACACCG
>CABQQJ010000079.1 GCA_902466275.1 uncultured Veillonella sp.
CCAATGCACGAATTTCTATATTAACCACTCCATCTTTCTTATTTTTCTCTTCTATAGAAATTAATTCATATCGTCCTACCTCTTTTAACGTCTGCAAATTATCTTTAAATGGATCTTTAGGATCAGGTCTATGTGGTATATGACTTCTTAAATCTTGGTTAAGTAATACCTCTTTTACATCTAAATAATAATTATCTATTGCTGTAAATAGCAATGCTTCTCCAAGATTCAAAATCTTAGTTTCTCCTTTTGAATTAGTTTGAGATATATTCCGTCCATCAGATTCTTTAAGTAATTTTTCGATATATGGATCATAAATACGGTGTAAAATACCTTCGCCATCTACGTATTTAAAAAATGTATCCGGATCACCATTTTGAATTGATTCATATATAATCTTTAAAGAGTATTCAGGTGACTGCTGATACTGCTTATTCAGATGATCTGTATACATTTTGTAGCCTATACCTGCCACTGCCATAATACCTATCAATGCAAAAACTAAAAACTTAGCTATACTTACCTTTATAAATTTCATTACTATTATCCCTCTCTCATCAGATAATTTATTGCGTCACATAATTAACTTACAATATATCATAGCCATGAGTTTATAGATAGTTTAAATTTATAGATCAACACATAAAAATGCCACCTTTATTATGTTCCAATAAAGGTGGCATATTCATATAAATAGACTTTACATTATAGTGCTAAAAAGGATATCCAAATATTAAGAACCCAAAGGCAGAGGCACACAATCATTGCTTTTTGGTCCATGCTTTCAGATGGTGTTTCTTTAAGGCCAGTACGAGCAGATTCTTCAGCTGTAATTGTTTCATAGCTTGTTGGAGAACCATATTGGTTATCGCCTACATCACCAGGTTTAGCCAATAAATAAATGACATATACAAGACCGATGATTGGAACAAATGGAAGTAGCAAAAACCATCCAGATTTATTTATATCATGTAAGCGACGAACTGCAATACCAGTATACGGTAAGAATACAGCACAAGTGTAAGCAAAGGATAATAAATTAAAGAGGGATCCCAAGAATGTATTACCAAAAATAAATCTTAATACACTAAAGACAAAACCTATGACAACTGAAACCGCTACAAATCGCCAATATTCACTGCGGCTTGCACGACCTTTGAAATTAGCATAATTACCCATAATCGTATGTTTAAAATTATCTACATACGAAAGATTTTTGATAGACAAATCAGTCATAATCTTCTCTCCTCTAGAAATAACAAATAAATTCTTCTTGAAAATATTATATCATTACTGTTGACGATTTTGAAAATCAATGTCTATATGTTTTGAGAATAACCTATGCATTATATTTCATTATAGGATACATCATAGACTACATCGCACTAGTCATAAGTAGTTTATCTACCAAGAACCAGAGTACAAAGATAGCGCAGAATAGTCCTGCAGTTAGTCCCATAGATGGCGTAGTATCAATAAGACCTAATTCACGGGCCATTTGTTTTGTTACAACTACTTGACCGTTAGGGGGACCAAAGCGATTTGGTTGGCTTTCACCAGGCAGAGCCATAAGGATCAACAGGATAATGGTCCCTACCACCGGGATAAAGCCAATAAATACGAGGCCCCCTGATCGTCCTTGATCGTGTAAGCGTCGTACTGAAACGGCCACACCAGGAATAACCATAATCACGGACAAAAGAACAAGGATGACCAAACCAAAACCTACGCCTACTACGCTAGATAGTGGGCTAATATAGCTCAAAAAAGCACAAGTAAATAGAATGGCCACAAACAACAATTGATAGACTAACAAGAAATGCCAATATTCACTACGACTTGCACGACCATCAAAATCAGCATATTTATAAACCAAACATTGTTTAAAGTTTTCAATCAAGCCTAGATTGTATTTATCTAACGAGATTTGTGGTCTACTAACATGCCCACACTCTGGGCAGTAACAATCTGTTTTCAACACTGCATGTCCACAATAGGGACAAGATTTCATAATAAACTCCTTCTAGCTACAAACAGAAATCAGCAAAGATTACAATGTCCTGCTGTACTTAACACATATAACAACTAAGATATTCTTTATTTATTAATATCTAAGTTTTTAAATTCATCTGAAATTCATTTTACTATAAAGTGTTATATTGTCTATAAAGGAGATGTTAAACTTTTATAAAATAAAATAATGAGATTGTTAATAAATACAGGTGATTATTACATGTATCCATTCCCATTAATTCCATACCATAATATCTCTCTAATGATATCGGCAATAATAATAGATTGGATAATAAAGATGGCAATCCCCATCGCCCAATCTTGACGACGGGATGGAGTTTCTTCTAGTCCTGTAGCCTTGCTAACCTCAGGAGTAATAGGTGTATAGCCGGTTCTTTCACCATATGAATTCTCTCTTTCATCGCCACGACGCAATTCGTAAACGAGGAATATAAAGAAGCCTATAACAGGAATAAATGAGATTAGCTGCGTCCAACCACTCCGGCCAATATCATGCATACGCCGCGCTGTGATAGCTATATTGGGAATTATAAAGAAAAGAGATACCCCTACAGCAACATTATCAATAAGTGTTTCATAATTAGGAAAGCCCAAGGTACTACAAAGTAAAGCTAAAATCCCAAGTAATCCTTGTATCAGTGTAACACCTGCCACGAATCGCCAATATTCACTACGGCTAACACGGCCGTTAAAATTAGCATAATTTCTAATGCCTAATTTGAAGGCATCAGTATAGTTCAAATCATATATATTTATGGTTGACATAACCTAATCCTCCTCCGCGGCTTCAATAGCAACAATGCCCCAGCCTTTGCCTTCATTATGCAAACGAACTAATAGAGGCTCTAGATTATCTTCAAAGGTAACGGTAAAGCCCATATAGTTTACAACAATATCATCATCTTGGTCTTGAGAAACATAGTTAAGCTGTATCGCTTTCACCTTAGGAACCTCGTCCTTAGTCATGGCTTGCTCCCATAGTTCAAAGGTACCATATCGCTCCATAGCACGAGCGCTCAAATAACGATATGCACCACGATAATCCTTTTTATTGAGGGCTTCATAATAATTACTTACCACAGTACGCCCCTCTGTTGTAGCCGTTTCACTTTGTAAAAGACGATTTGCTTGTTTCGTTAACGAACTAGGTTCCAAATTGGCATAAGCAGTCTCTTCTACCATAAAATTATGATTAATCATTGTACTACCTGCACTAGTGGCTAGGCATCCTAATACCAATATGGCCACAATAAAGAGGCCCGATACGGAACGTTTTTCCTCTGATTCATTAGATACAGGCGATGTGCGCTTACAGAATAGATACAATAATGCAAACCAGCCTAAAAAAGGAACCAATAGCAAAATCATCAACATTGGATCATTATTAGAGTCTCGCAACCGTCTTGCCATTAGCATAATCTTCGGCAAGCATAACAGGATGGACAATACAAATAATACGCCGCCACCGATAGAGACAGCATAAAGAAATCCGTACGGTATGTAGGTTGCAAGACCTGTAATACATATAATTAAGCCATATACAAAGGATATAGCACTTATGGTGAGCCAAAAATCGGCTGTATTGGTACGTCCTTTACTGTTTGCATAGTTTTCCACTAGCTCACGATAGAGGATTTCGTATACTCTCTGTTTCATAAAGCTCCTACTATAATCTTAGATAATATTAGATAATAAACATATATAGATATTCCTATTATACTATGATTTATCAACTTAGTTGATTCATTTTTTGTTCATGAAATATGCCTATACTACAGATATATTTCTTACAACTAAAATTTGTACAATCAATTATACAGGAGATAATTATGAAAGCTAAATTAATGAAAGCAATAGCCTTAGCCAGCTTAGGCGCCTTCTTAACAGTTGGTATTGGTGCCAATGTAGCCCAAGCCAAAGATTACCACTTCAAAATCGGTGAAAATCATCGCATGGTAAAGAACGATGATGGCACAGTGAACAGCAGTGCTCATCCATGGTTCAAACCAGATCAAAAGAAACATAGAAAACACAAAATTTCTGAACGCGAAAAACATGACAAAAATGCAACTGCAAAACGAAGTGAACACCATCAACGTTCCGAATCTACAAACGGCTAATCATTCCCCTTTCATAACTGGTTATCCAGTCATATAACACATAACTAAACTAACTAACCTAAAAAGGACGTTATACAACATGTATAACGTCCTTTTAGTATGTATTGTATTATCTATTTATTATGCTGTAGCTCTTATTATGCGTCAGCTTTTAGCACAGCTTGTTTCATAGATTGTACGTAATCAAACAACGCTTGGTCCGCATGTTCACCGTGTTCTGCCACGATTTTAACGATAGCAGAGCCTACGATGGCTCCATCGGATACGCGCGCCATAGCTTCCGCTTGTTCTGGCTTAGAAATACCAAAACCAACGGCTACAGGAATATCTGTATATTTGCGAATCGTTTCAACGATGGATTTAATATCCGTCTTAATTTCACTGCGCATGCCTGTAACGCCAAGGGAAGATACACAGTATACAAAGCCTTCTGCGTCTTTGGCGATCATTTCGATGCGGTTTTCAGATGTTGGCGCAATTAAGGATACAACTTCAACACCATGCTTATGAGCCACACTAGCGAGCTCGCCTTTTTCTTCAAACGGCATATCTGGCACGATAACACCAGAGATTCCCACCTCTTCACAAAGGGTAAAGAATTTTTCACGACCGAATACGTAAATAGGATTCAAATAGGTCATGAATACGAGCGGTATAGTCACCGCATCATCACCTGTACGCAGACGACGCACCATATCGAAGATATCATTGATTTTTACGCCTGTAGATAATGCGCGTGTACTTGCTTCTTGGATAACTGGGCCTTCCGCTGTTGGATCGGAGAATGGAATACCAATTTCTACCATGTCGGCGCCGGCTTTCACCATCACGCGAATATAACGTTCTGTATTTTCAATACCATGGTCACCAGCACTGATGAATGGGATGAATGCCTTGCCCTTTGTGAAAGCGTCTTTAATTTTACTCATGAAGATCCACCCCTCTGTATTTCGCCATAGCCGCTACGTCTTTATCGCCACGACCAGATAAACAAATAATAATGATGTCGTCCTTGCTCATAGTAGGAGCAATTTTACGTGCATGTGCCACCGCATGAGCACTTTCAATGGCTGGAATAATACCTTCCAAACGAGATAAATATTCAAAGGCATCTACTGCTTCGTCATCTGTAACAGGCACG
>CABQQJ010000080.1 GCA_902466275.1 uncultured Veillonella sp.
TAAACTAGGCCGTGAAAAAGGCTTAGCCGCGGGAGCAAACATTCTGATGCCTATCATTACGATTCCAGAACACCGTGCAAAATATTTGCTATACGATAATAAACCTTGCGTAGATGACAATGCAGAACAATGTAAAGACTGCTTGACGCGTCGCGTAATGTCTATCGGTGATACAGTGGGTTGGAAACAAAATGGGGACTCTAAACACTACGGCAAACGGACGGGAGAATTTTAGTATTCTATGTTCTAATTAAATTATTTAGTTGACTATATCTTTGCCCTTAGTATTGCCTATATATAGATGGGGCCCCGTTACATAACGACAACTTAATTAAAAAAGACGGCCTATACTTGTTTGCTCCTCGTTCCTGATGTCGCTGCACAAGTACAGACCGTCTTTTTTATAACTTTGTGAGGGAAGTAGTCCCATCTATATATAGGTTATAGCGATAAAGTCTTATTAATAATTTAATTAAGTTTAGGATCTACATCGGAATACTAAAATTTTCTTTAGGGAAGATGGGAAGTATTTCTTATAGGGATTATTACATCAACTATCTTCTTTATTATTGGTGTTATTTTTATATTACTTATTGATGGATTTGCTTATTTGGTAGGTAGCTAATTTAGTATTAGTATATAATCCTCCTTTTCTAAGAAATTTTTCTCAGAAAAAGAGGATTTTTTTATTGTAGTGTCGAAATGTATTAGCAAACCCGTAATTTGCCAGTAAGGAGGCGATTCCAATGAAAGAGTACAGTAGTGATAAAATTAGAAACGTTGCTGTTGTTTCCCACGATGGTGCGGGTAAAACAGCTCTTGTTGAATCCTTGTTGTTAACTTCTGGTGCGGTTGATTTCGTAGGTAAAGGTCAAGATAATAAACATATTATGGACTTTGAACCGGAAGAAATTAAACGTAATGTAACTATTCAATTGGGCATGGCGCCATGTGAGTGGCATGACCATAAGGTTAACTTCATAGACACTCCAGGCTATAATGAATTCCATGGCGAAGTTCGTGCCGCTTTGCGTGCCTGTGATGGCATGTTGATGGTGCTATCCTCCACATCTGGTGTAGAAACTGACACAGTTCGCGCATGGGATTATGCAGTGGAATTACAAATGCCTCGCATGGCATTTATCAATAAAATGGATGTCGATGGTGCTGATTTCTTCGGTACTATTGAAAGAATGCGGGAATTATTTGGCAAAGGCATTATGCCATTGCAGATTCCTATCGGTGAAGGCGCCAACTTTGAAGGCGTCGTAGACGTAGCAAAAATGACTGCGTTTACTTATAAGGACGGCCAACCAACAGAGGTCGCTGTACCAGCTCACCTTATCGAAAAGGCTCAAGAAATTCGGGAAATGACCGTAGAAGCCGCGGCTGAAGGTAGCGATGAATTGTTGGAAAAATATTTAGAAGGCGAAGAATTATCCTTAGAGGAAATTCGCCAAGGCTTGCGTGAAGGGATGATTAGTGGCCGTGTGTGCCCAATCATGTGTGGCAGTGCCACATCTCGTATTGGCTTAGATCAAGTATTGGATCGTATGATCCGTTACATGCCGGATGCAACTAAAAAAGTGATGACCGCAACTGATGCGGAAACCGGCGAACAATGTGTTGTACATGTAGATAAACCATTAACTGCATTCGTATTTAAAACATTGTTAGACCCATTCGCAGGCAAACAAAGCTTTGTACGTATCTTCTCTGGTGAACTGAAAGAAGGGGATCGCCTCTTTGATGTGAACCAAGGTGTAGAAGAAAAATGGGGCAAGATGGTTACCCTTATTGGGAAGCAACAAATCCCTGTATCCGCTGCTAAAGCTGGTGATATCGTAGTGATACCGAAATTGGCCAATGCTAAGACCGGCGATACATTAACGGCTCCTGATTTTAAAGTGACATACGATGCTATTCGTTTCCCTCAACCTCTATATACAGTGGCTATGGAGCCAGTGAAAAAAGGTGAGGAGGAAAAATTAGCTAGTGCTGTTCTTAAAGTGGCGGAAGAAGATCCTACTTGCGTAGTAGTGAAAAATGCTGAAGCTCGCCAATTACAAATTGATTGTATGGGCGAGGTACATCTCGAGCATATCCTCAACAAAATGGACCGTAAATACGGCGTACAAGCTAAACTTGTGGCTCCATATATTCCATACCGAGAAACCATTAAAGGCTCTGCTGAAACCGAGTCTAAATATAAGAAACAAAGTGGCGGTCATGGTCAATATGGTCACGTTAAGATTCAAGTGGATCCATTATATGATGGTAGCGAATTTGCATTCGTAGACAAAATTTTTGGTGGTGCTGTACCTAAACAATACATACCAGCAGTGGAAAAGGGTGCCAAAGAAACCCTAGATAAAGGCTTAATTGCGGGATATCCTATGATTGGCGTGCAAGTGACACTCTTGGATGGATCTTACCACAGCGTAGACTCCTCAGAGTTAGCATTTAAAGTAGCTACGTCACAGGCTATCAAGGATGTAATTCCTAAGGCGAAACCAGTCCTATTAGAACCAATCTATGAAGTTAACGTGTTTGCACCAGATGCTTTCATGGGCGACATCATGGGTGATTTGAATAGCCGTCGAGGTCGTGTATTAGGCATGGAACAAAGTGAAAGAACAGGTATTTCTGTTGTTAAAGCACAAGTACCATTGGCTGAAATGGCCGATTATGTGACAGCATTGCGCTCCATCACTCAAGGACAAGGCGTATTTAACCGTCAGTTCTATACTTATGAAGAGGTTCCACATAAGCAAGCGGAAGAAATTATCGCTGCTCATAAAACTCAAGAATAATGTAAGACCATGTCCACGTACTGTATCAAATACAGTTAGAATCACTACAACTGAATAGATAATTGCATATCGTAACAACTTAATAGCATAACAATTGACGTAAGTCATAAATTTGAATAGTATTTTACAGGAGCCCTCCATATATGTAGCGTATGGAGGGCTTTTACATAAGAGAATAGCTAGTTCTTTATGTATATATGTGCTAACATAAAAGGTAATATAATTGGTTTATTGTGGTGCCATATCCATAGATATTGTGAAAGGATTGTGTATGTTTTTCTCTAGTATTACCGCAGATTATACAAAAATGGGCTATCCTAAAGCCATCGTACGAGCTTTAGATTTCTTAAAGAATACAGATTTGAAAGCATTGCCAGGCGGTCGTCATGAAATTGAAGGTGACATGATGTATGCCAATGTGGACGATGTAGAAACCAAGCTATTTGAAACTACGAAACCTGAATCTCATCGCAACTATGTAGATATTCAATTTATGGTGAGTGGCGAGGAAAACATGGGCTTTTTCGTAGATAAAGGTCTCGTTAAACCTGTGGAGTCCTATCCAGATCGAGATTGCTATTTTTATCCTAATGAAGCGGTTGATGAAGGGCAAATCCATTGTCCAGAAGGGTATTACACCGTATTCTTTCCCTCTGATGTTCATCGGCCCTTGCTTGCTGTAAACGATAAACCTATTAAAATCCGTAAGGTGGTTGTGAAAGTTCACGTATCTTTGCTCGGTGACTAGCATGAAACAATATGAAGTTATTGGTGTTATTATAACTCTATTAGGGGCTGTTTTATGGGGTGTATCCGGTGCATCCGTACAGTTCTTAAGCAATTTTAGAGATATGAATTTGGAATGGCTAGTAACTATGCGATTGATTACAGCAGGTTTACTAACTGTTATTTATGCATGGTTTAGATTTGGAAATTCTATCTTTAATGTATTTCATAGTGTAAAGGATACGCTAGGGCTCATTGTTTTTGGCGTATTTGGAATGGCATTATGCCAATATACATACTTCAGATCCATTGCTTTAGCTGGAGCTGGCATTGCAACGGTTTTACAATATCTGGCGCCGTCTATGATTATTATTTATCTGCTAGTACGCTATGGTAAACGACCATCCAAAGGTGAGATGGTTTCTGTTATACTTGCTTTAGTGGGGACCATTTGTTTAATGGGCAATGATGATGGCCTTTCTATTGAAAGCTTCCCGATGGCGGTTCTCGTATGGGGGCTTTTATCTGCTGTCGGTGTAGCCGTATATAGTATTTCTCCTGTTGATTTACTCTACAAATATGGCACATTGCCTATTGTAGGGTTTGGGATGCTTATTAGTGGTATTGTAGCCGTGATATTATTCCATCAACCGAATTCATATGCAGTGTGGGACGTATGGACTGTTATTGGTTGTTTCAATGTCATATTCCTCGGGACGATAGTATCTTTCAATGCCTATTTAGAAGGGGTTAAACGGATTGGTGCCGTACCAGGCTCTATTTTGTCATCTATTGAACCTATTTCGGCGGCTTTCTTTGGGTGGGCTTTTTTAGGAAATGAATTTAGTCTATTAGGACTAATTGGTATGGCTATGATTATTGCTACCGTTGTTATCATTGCTTGGGATAGACAACGAACTATTAAACGAGAGGTACTGACAAAACTGAATAAAACAATATTAGAATAAATTGATAAGCACACATATATCACAGAAAACGTTTCGTGGTATATGTGTTTTTTGTTATAACATACAGTATATTTTAGATACTGTATACATGCTCCATTTAGTTGACTATTTACATATCAATTCATATAGTAAATGTATACGTGATTATTAGTTTGTTAAGGAGGTATTTATGTCTGTAAAAGATTTCGTACAACAACGGCGCGATGCGTTAATCGCTATGCGTCGCGACTTTCATATGTACCCTGAGCCTGCTTGGCTTGAGTATCGATCTGCTGCGAAGGTGGCGAATACGCTTATTTCTTTGGGCTATGATGTGGCGTTGGGGGCAGATGTACTCGATTTAGACTCTCGCATGGGTTTGCCTAGTGATGAGGTCATGAAAGCTGGTATGGATCGAGCCATCAAAGAAGGTGCTAATCCTGAGCTTGTAGAAAAGATGGGTTATGGTAAAACGGCCATTGTTGCAACTATGAAGTTCGGTGGTGAAAGCCCTGTAGTAGCATTTCGTGTAGATATGGACTCTAACGATGTCATCGAAGCTAAAGAGGATAGCCATGTGCCTACAAAGAAAGGATTCCGTTCTTGTCATGATAAAGCGATGCACGCCTGTGGTCATGATGCACATATGGCAATGGGTCTTGGTCTTGCCGAATATGTAGCAGAGCATAAAGATCAATTCAAAGGTACTCTTAAATTGATCTTCCAACCAGCAGAGGAAGGCGTGCGCGGTGCTAAGGCAATGGTTAACGCCGGCGTTGTAGATGATGTAGACTACATGTTCGGTTT
>CABQQJ010000081.1 GCA_902466275.1 uncultured Veillonella sp.
GTGCCTCTCCTTCTAAGGATGGTACAGGGCTCACTGTAGGTGTAGCAGCCTTGATCAAAGCCTCTAGCTGATGTTCTACATCAGATTTACGGGAAGATAAAATTTGTAACTCATAGTTTAATTTAGACACATCAGAGTTACCATTATGAAGCCTCCAGGTAGCATACCAGAATAGCCCCATAGATAGAATCAAGAAAATAAAACCACCTATAGTATATAGTGCAGATTCAAGAACCAATAGGCCTGCTAATACTACCAATACAGCAATAACAGCACCTATACCACTAATGCGTTGTAGCCATTTTGGCAGAATTGTGGGCTGTGCGTCTGAACCATAACTATTCCGTCTAGCCTCTACTTGATCTATATCCATTAAGATACGATCTAATTCACGTTCTAAATATTCTTTTTTAGCTAATTCTTCTTCACTAAAGTTAGGTAAGGATGCCCCTTCAAGGTTCGCCATCGGCACCTCATCGGTAGCCTCTGCAGGTTTGCGGTCTTGCCAATGTAAAAGTTGTTCTTTTGCGGTGCGCAAACGACTTGCCAAACGTTCTCCATCAAACCAATTGATGTCTTCTGCCATTGGCTCATCGTGACGCCACGCAGAATGTAAGGTGCGTGAAAACTCTAATTGTTCTCTAACCTTACGGATGTACGCATCGCCTTCTTCGCACTCACGGCGTAATTGCTCCCATTTAGCACCTTGTTGAATAAGGTCTTCAATATCTTGACCATACGTACCAAATGGACTATCAGGACTAAAGTTAGCCGGCATTAAGGCCGCTTCCTTTTCCTGCCATAATTGCATATTGTCACGAGCCCGTTTTATTTCTTCATCAAGACGTAGGAACTCATCACGACTCAAGGCGAGCTCACTATTATACTGCTGCATGTGCATACGCGCCTCTTCACTGCGACGATACGTATCCCACGCACGCAATACTACATCGATACCATCCCGATATTCCTTCCATTCTTTCAACTGATTTTGCAATTCCATTTCGGTTTGCTCCGTACTGTGAAAGACGGTTTGTAATTCCACATATTGCGCTTCATGCTCCGCCAACTGACTCAACTTTTGACGGTTTTCTTTAAGCTCATCCATCAATACATTGATGCGACGTTTACCATTCGAGGATGCTACAAGTAGGTCTGTAGCCCCTTTTTCAACATCCTTAACAGCGCCACCTAAGTGTTCTCCCCCTTCAGCGCCAAAGAATCGGGAACGAACCTCTACCTCTTGTAATACATCAAGGCCTTGTAGGTCGTCTAATGTTAACGCAAATATGCGGTTATATGTTTTTTTATCGATGCCATGCCACCAATGTTGAGCCGGCTCTTCATGGATGGCAGGATTACCAGGACTGTAAAAGTCTAACTGCTTTCCCTTACGACCGATATAGTAGCTTTCACCATTACGGTCCACATCAAGGGCCCCCGTCATAGGACCATAAGCCTTATGAGTACCACCAAACAACAAGGTGCGCATCCCTTCGAGCAAGGATGTTTTACCACTTTCATTAGGGCCATACATGAGTTGAACCCCATTGTCACCCGTGGTGAAAGACCAGTCGCGATACGGGCCAAATTCATCAAATCGTATGCGTTTAATGTTCATCATTAGCCCCCATCAATACAGTAACACCTTCAATTTCACAACGTTTCAAAGCTCGTGCCAATAATTCATCACTCAATAAATCGGCATATGCGCCTAAGCGCTTAAATTCAGGACGATTAGCCATGATTTGACGCGCAGTCTGTATCGCATCTCCATCTACCATATCGTCATAAGCACGCAAGTAATCACCTACTACATCTGTTAATAAACGTCGTTCAACTAGATTAATACTAGGTCGTGTATTAGAAATAATACGGTAAGGCATAACGAATATAGATTTGCCTTTCTCTTCATTTTGAGACTCTTGCAACCATAGTTTTCGAATCTCCTCTTGCGTACATAGGCGATGTAGAGGTCCCGTTCCGGACAAAACGAGGGATAGCAAGATGTTTTTCTTATGTTGCTTTCGCAAGTTTTCTTTTTTACGGCGCAAAATCTCTAAGAAATCTGTTTCATTTTGCATGCCAGCAATATCGATTTTGATTTCCTCAAATCGAACAGCACAGGTGTCGATAAATCGCAAATCACAATGACCATTATGAGATACAGATACAAGATAACATCCCTTAGGTCCATGTTCTTTACGATGCAATCCTTGCGAATTACCCGCATAAACTACGAGAGGTTCCTCGCTAAGAACTTGAGATTTATGAATATGGCCCAATGCCCAATAATCCATGGCAGCCTCTGTTAAATCAGTTAAGTTACAAGGTCCTGTTACATTATGATTTTCAGAGCCTACACTAGAACCTACAGTACCATGCATGACAGCAAGGGAAAACTCATCCCGTTCAAAAGCTCTGTATTGACGAGCATAGTTGTCGCTTTCATTACCATGACCACAACTAATACCATATACGCCACCAATTTCTATATTGTTAACGATGAGCGGGAAACGCTGTACCTGTTCGCTAGAAAATATATGGACATTATCTGGCATCTGCAGTTGCGCTTTCCAGCTTTCAGCAGGATCATGATTACCTTGTACCATATAGACATCAATACGATGTTCAGCCAAGCGATACATGGCGCGCACAAAACGGACTTGAGCCTCTAAATTATGGTCTTCGCTATTATAAATATCACCAGCTATTACGACAGCATGAACATGTTCTATAATAGCAGTATCAATAATTTTATCTAAGGCTACATAGGTTGCTTCACTTACGGCGCGATCAACAGCATTGCTAATACCTGTAGCATATTGAAAGGGTGCCCCTAAATGCAGATCACCACAGTGTATAAATCGAAATGGCTGCATCTATATCCACTCCTTATATTAGTACTTTTATTATAGTTATATATAGTAATTACAATAGTTTATTATACTACAAAACCTTAAAGATAAGTTAAAAATAACTATCATTTACCATCAAAACAATATAGTTAAACTAAACTTCTCTTAACTATTAATAAATATAAATTATAAGATAAGCTCAGATTCTTTCATCATAAGATATGAACCATAACATGTTATTATTTTTGTTAACCAATTCATGTATTAAGTTGACAATTTATACGTGAACGTTTACAATCAAATTGTCAATATATTATGTTTTTATTAAGTTAACAATTTACCGGAGGCTATTATGGCTTTGCCTATAGATCAACAACCATCCCAAGTGGGTACATACGAAAAAATTCTTACCATTGCAAACCGCATCATGAACGGCGGCGAAATTACAAAAGAAGAAGCAATCGAGCTGATTCATACTTCAGATGATGATACCATGATTCTACTCGCTATGGCTGATAAAATTCGCCAACATTTCAATGATAATTCTGTGGATGTATGTGCCATTGTTAATGCTCGGTCCGGCAAATGTCCTGAAAACTGTAAATTCTGTGCTCAATCCGCACACCACAACACAGGCGTTCAGGAGTATCCTTTCATGGATGAAGAAAGCATTCTCCAAGCAGCACGTAAAGCTAAAGAGGCTGGTGCAATTCGTTTTTCCATCGTAACAAGTGGTCGTAATACTAATAACCCTGATGAATTTGATCAAATCATCCATGTATTAGGCCGTATCAAAAATGAAATTGGTCTTGAAATCTGCTGTTCCCTTGGGTTGTTAACTTACGAACAAGCACTCAAATTAAAAGAAGTTGGCGTTACTCGATACCACTCCAATATCGAAACGGCACCTAGTCACTTCCCAGATATTTGTACAACCCATTCCTACGAAGATAAAATGTCTACTATCGATAATGCTCAAAAAGCAGGTATTCGCGTTTGCTCTGGCGGCATCCTCGGGCTTAATGAAACATTAGAACAACGCGTAGAAATGGCGTTCGAACTTAAACGTTTACATATTGACTCCGTGCCATTAAACATTTTGAATCCTGTTAAAGGGACTCCATTTGAAAGCAACGAAGCTTTACGTCCATTGGATATCTTACGTACCTTCGCCGTATTCCGTTTCATCTTGCCAAACGCATTGATTCGTACAGCTGGTGGTCGTGAAGTAAATCTTCGTGACTTACAAGCTTATGCTTTAAAAGGTGGCCTTAACGGTATCATGGTTGGTGGCTACTTAACAACTGGCGGTCGCTCTCCACAAGACGATCTCCAAATGATTCAAGACTTGGAATTAAGCCGCAACTCTGCCCAAGTTTAAATTTCTGTATATACCATTCTCCTTTGAGGATGTTGTATATAAAAAATATTCCTAAGATTTATAAATTTTTTACACATATAAAAAGAACCATCTAGTTTGCTGTGCTAGATGGTTCTTTTATTGCCATAATAAATTATAAATGGCTTGACCATTTGTGTTACCCGCAATGGGCTCAGGATTCTCATTAAATTCTACATTCTCATACGGCGTCCCGTCTGACATGTACGCATCTACCTTCAATGTTTCCATGGTTCGATTATATCTACTGATATAAACTTTATAGCGCAATTCGTCGCCACCCAGTTCATTAACTCGCAGCCACAAAAGTGCATCGTAATCACTCTTCTGTACACTGTCATTGTCAATAAATAATTGGTTTCCTGATGCATCTGGTCCAACATAGTACCAGTCCGTTGCGTTAGTAGTCCCCCCTATACTGAGTAGCCACAAAAGTGTTAATATGGTGAATATTTTACTCATATGACTGCCCCTCTCATGCTATCGAGCTGTATATTTTATAAAAGCTTAATGTGGATAAACCTTTATAAAATATACAACTTCTCCTTTATATAATACCAAAATTGTCCCATATTTATCAACAATAATTAAAATTAATTACCATGTTTTTTACAAATATAAGAAACTTAAAGAAATTTATTAAATTTCTTCATTTTTAACTCATTTACCATTCCTATAATAATAATGTCAAATGATAGATAGAGGTAACAATTCCCTGGTTGCCGTACGTGTATTTATCTCCCGACAAGTAATACTAACCCCAAACCTACTACTTGTTTAAATACATGGTTCATTTGATATTAATACTAACACTCCCCTTACATGAAAAAAGGACTCCAGTTGGAGTCCTTTTTTCGTTATATAAAACTTCAATAAATCTCAAAATACAAGCGTGTATAAATTCTATTTACTTTGTAATCCACGATAAACGAGTTCAAAAATAATTTTCTGAGCTTCTAACCACTCATCGCTCT
>CABQQJ010000082.1 GCA_902466275.1 uncultured Veillonella sp.
TCGGCTACAATGGGATCATCAATATTAAGTACTAAAAAATCTGTACTCAATTGATTTTCAAAGATGCGTTCCTTCGCAGCAATATAGTTTTCCATCGTCTTATGACGAGCTAAGTGATCTGGAGTAATATTGAGCATAATAGCCCCAATAGGTCTAAAATGCTTAATTGTCTCTAATTGATAGCTAGATAGCTCGGCTACTAAAAAACCGCCTACTGGCATCGAATAGGCCACTTCACTAAGAGAGTCGCCAATATTCCCACCAACGCGAACTGGCTTCCCGGAACCTTCTAACACTTTAGTTAATAAGGTTGTTGTCGTAGTCTTACCATTTGTACCAGTAACAGCTACGATAGGTGATTTAGATACTTCATAAGCTAATTCTACTTCGCTGACCACGTCAATACCACGGGCATGTGCTGATTTTACAATCGGAATATCTAAAGAAATACCTGGAGAAATAACAATGCGATCCACGCCATCTAGCAAGGATTCATCTTGACGTCCTGTAATAATATTTACCCCTGCCGCAACAAGTCGTTTCTCCTCAGCCGTAGGCAGTGTCATAGGCTTATAATCATTTAACACAACATGCGCACCCACTTGGGCTAATACCCAAGATGCACCTATACCGCTGGCTCCAGCGCCAAGAACAAGTATATGTTTATCTCCGTATTCCATCTATATCACCTAAATTATCTATAAAATTAATGTATCCTATCTAATAAGCATACCATTATTTACAACTTCCGTTAAGTATTATCTTATAAAGTTATAGTCGCTAAAAGTACACCAATAACGGCTAAAACAGCTCCACCAAACCAGAAACGATTAACAACTGTTTGTTCTGCCCATCCGGAAAGTTCAAAATGGTGATGAATAGGACTCATCTTAAATACACGCACACCACGTGTTTTGAAAGAAATAACTTGAATAATAACAGATAATGCTTCCATAACAAAAATGCCGCCAATCACCACAAGTAACAATTCTGTTTTAGTTAAAATAGCCATTGCTGCAAAGGCACCACCTAATGCCAAAGAGCCTGTATCCCCCATGAATACTTTTGCAGGGTTCACATTATATACCAAGAAGCCAAGACATACAGCTGCTATTATAGCGCCGAAGTACGCAACACTTTCAGCACCAATAGAATTTGTCATCGATACAGCCATCAGGCCAATAACAGAGAATGCTATCGCCGCCACTGCTGATGTACCACCAGCAAGACCATCAAGACCATCTGTTAAATTTACTGCATTTGTAGCTCCTACAATAATCAAAAATGCCAATACATAATAACCCCATCCCAATTGTAATTGTATATCTACAACAGGAATCCATAATGTGGTAGGAACAACCATAATCTCAGTAATGCAATAACAGAATACAGCAGCCAATATAAATTGTCCAAGTAATTTTTGCTTCGCTGTTAAACCAAGATTGCGTTTTTTTACAGCTTTTACAAAATCATCAAAAAAACCTAATAAACAATGACCCAGTGTTAAAAATAATAACATTCCTGTGCCCACATTCCATGGTGCAAACAATGCCACGCCAATAACAAGGGCCACCATCATGAAAGCACCACCCATTGTTGGCGTACCGGCTTTTGCTTGATGACTTTCAGGGCCTTCTTCACGAATACTTTGTTGTGCGTGCAAAGAACGCAACATAGGAATAGCAATTTTACCTAGCACTACCGTAATGATGAAAGTCGCTACGAAGGCTAATAGAATGTGATTTATCATATGAATCCTCTACTTATTAATAAATAGGACGGCTAGATATAACTAGCCGTTACCTATTATTCTCGATCCTTTAATTCTTCAACAACGCGCTCCATTCGTAAACCACGGGAACCTTTCACAAGGATAACATCCCCTTTTTCACGAATATCGCTATAGGCATTGGCCATTTCCAAATGGCTATTACAACGGAATGTAGTTAAGCCTGCTTTTTTAGCTTCTTTAGCTATAAAGGCAGCAGCATCACCAAATGTGAAGACAACACTATAACCTTCTTCAGCTAGCAATTGACCAATTTCACGATGCGCTTGTTCAGTATAATCACCAAGTTCAAGCATATCACCAAGCATAGCAATTTTACGTTTACCTTCTAGCTGACCCAAAGCTTTTATCGCTTCAGCCATAGAAGAAGGATTTGCGTTATACGCGTCATTTAAGATAACAATATCTTCAAATGGGACGATTTCTTGACGCATTGGAGTTCCACTAAACTCACTCAAACCTTTGCGAATTGTGTTGGATTTAATGCCTAGCACTCGACCTGCAACGATAGCCGCCAATGCATCATATACATTGTGTTCACCAATCATAGGCAAGAAGATATCAAAAACTTCATCATAACACTTACAAGTGAACTTAATACCGTCTTTTTTATAGCGCAGATGGCTACCAATACAAGTAGCATTCCGTTCAATACCATAGGTAATTGTTTTACCCTTAGCTAAACGATCCATAGCTTTTACATATGGATCATCTTCATTGAGAATAGCCACACTATTTTCAGGCAAGCAACGAATTAACTCACCTTTAGCTTGTGCGATGGCTTCACGAGAACCTAATAGCTCAATATGGCTAGTACCAACATTAGTAATAATACCCATAGTTGGTTCAGCTATTAATGCGAGCTCTTCAATTTGACCAAGGCCACGCATCCCCATTTCTACTACACAAGCTTCATGTTCTGCAGTTAAACGCAACAATGTTTTTGGCAAACCAATTTCATTGTTAAAGTTTTTCTCAGTTTTCAAAACATTAAATTCGGTACCGAGTACAGCAGCTACCATTTCCTTTGTTGTAGTCTTACCAGAAGAACCAGTAATAGCGACTACAGGGATATCAAAGCGACGACGATGGGAACGTGCTAAATTTTGATACGCTACCAATGTATTATCGACTTCAATGCATACGATGCCGTCCACTGCACGGCCTTTTTCTACGATTGCACCAGTAGCGCCCTTTTCGATAGCTGTATTAATAAAATCATGACCATCAAAGGTATCGCCTTTTAAGGCTACAAATAAAAAGCCTGATTCGATTGTTCTTGTATCAGTAGATACATCTAAAAACTTAATATTGTCGGTATGTGCACTCGTCCCTTGTGTGGCTTCTACCACTTGAGACAATGTAAATTCTGCCATATTAGATCTCCTTGAGGGCTGCTCGCGCCTCTTCACGATCATCAAAATGAATCGTTTTATCCTTTAAGATTTGGTAATCCTCATGCCCCTTACCTGCAATCAGTACAATATCCCCAGGTTTTGCATTTTGTATTGCATGTTGAATCGCTTCCCGACGATCAACGATAACTTCATAGTGAGAGCCTTCACGAAGTCCTTCTTTAACGCCTACCTCTACATCTTTCACAATTTGCACAGGATCTTCTGTACGAGGATTGTCAGATGTAACATATACTATATCGCCATATTGTGCAGCAATACGGCCCATTATAGGACGTTTTGTAGCATCCCGGTCACCACCACAACCAAAGACTACAATAATGCGATTTTCTTGAATAGCCTTTGCTGTTTGTAAAATATTTTCTAACCCATCTGGTGTATGTGCATAGTCTACAACAACAGCAAATGGTTGACCTTCTTCAATCAATTCAAAACGACCAGGTACAGCACTAAATGTTTTCAACGCTTTATCGATGTCTTCCATGGAAATACCTTCTAATAGGCAGGCACCAATAGCTGCTAATGTATTATACACATTAAACAAGCCAGTCGTATTCATTGCAACTGTATAATCATGACCATCATAAGATACCGTGTAACGGCTAGACTTTGGCGTCATATCAACGTCATGAGCATTCAATGTGCCGCTACCATCAATACTATAGGTAATGATAGGGGCTGTAGTTTTTTCAACAACCCGATGCCCATAGGCATCATCAATATTGATGACAGCACCCTTACCAGATTTTACTTGGTTTGGTTTGCTAACCTGTTCAAATAGTTTACATTTAGCTGCCAAGTAATTTTCAAATGTTTTGTGAAAGTCTAAATGATCTTGTGTAAGATTTGTGAATACAGCCGTATCATACTCAACACCAGATACGCGTCCTAAAGCCAATGCATGGGAAGATACTTCCATTACACAATGTGTAACGCCCTCTTCCACCATTTGATGCAAAATATGTTGTAAATCTACTACGTCAGGAGTCGTATTATGAATCGGATATGATGTATCACCAATCATGATATGAACAGTACCAATCACACCGACCTTGTGACCTTGAGCTCTCAAAATATGACGAATCATATGAGTTGTAGTCGTTTTACCATTAGTACCAGTAACACCAATCATGCGCATGGAATTGGCTGGATAATCAAAAAAGTATGGCACACAGGCCATCATAGCCGCACGTGTATCTTCAACAGTGATAACACAAACATCACTATTTACCTCAACAGGTTTAGATACTAATACAGCTACTGCCCCAGCCTCAACAGCTTTATTAACATAGTCATGTCCATCGACAGTAGCACCATCTAAAGCAATAAATAAACTACCTGCTTTTACAGCACGAGAATCAGCGGTTACATCTAAAATTTCAACAGCTGTATTACCTTCTACATGCGGTGCATGTAAGGTTTTTACTATATCTTGTAAGTGTTTCATATACAATCTCCTTTACACGCAAAGGAAAGCAGCCCAATACGAGCTGCTTTGCCTGCTAGTCTATAATTTGCTGTTTCTCTTGTACATTACGTTCAGTAACAGCGCTTTTTGTGCTATAAACAAAAGAATCAGGCAAAACCATCCCTAGTTGTTCTTCTGCGATTTGTTGGATACGTACAGGAGACTTCAAGGAAGCCACTTCAACGTCCAATGCATCGTTATCTTTTGTTAATTGTACTACAGCTTGCTGTGTTTTAACTACCTCGTAGCCTAATTTTGTGCTGTATGCATTCATAACCATCATGATAAGCAAAAATGCAACCAATGCAGCAATACCATATACAACTTGCCACATCATAGGGCTTAAATCTAAAGCTACGTTTGCACTACGTCTTCTCCCTTGTGCAATGACCAACATATCACCTTTTACTTGGCCCACAACAGCCTTTCTCGCTAACATAACACTTAACCCCTTCCAATTCTACAACTTGACGGCTACGCGTAACTTTGCGCTTCTAGCCCTCGGATTAACCTCAATCTCCCCTGCACTAGGCTCTATAGCCTTATTCTTCGCCTTCA
>CABQQJ010000083.1 GCA_902466275.1 uncultured Veillonella sp.
TCATTCCTCTTGAAACATTTATTGATACATTGCCAGATTGCCAACAATGCCAAACTAAAATCTTGTCTAACCTATTAGAGGATTTATCTGAAAAAGCAATTCTATTAACCAGAAAAGTCCACTACCTCACATTAAAAGGGATGCGCGAAAAGATTTTTGCGTACTTAACAGATATTTATAAACGTCAGCATTCTAACACAATTCAATTACCCCATAACCGCGAGCAAATGGCTGAGGTACTCAATGTATCTCGCACAGCCCTTAGCCGTGAACTAGGGCGCCTTCGCGATGAAGGTCTCATTGATATTACAGGGCGCACCGTAACAATTAAAAACATTGAAGACATTGAAGAATTCGGCTTTAACACCTTCTAACACTTAATAGCTATTAAATTTAACAAACTAAAAAGTCTCTCAAGATTATCTTGAGAGACTTTTTTATTACACGACTCATAAAGTATATAACGATTTTAAGTATATACCCATATTAATAACTATATTATATAATTTTTCAAACTATATAGTGCTTAAAATTATACATTAGAACCAATGAGACAAATCAAATTCTTCACCAATGGTTGCTTTCACATGAGCACGGCCTAAGTAAAGGCCTAACAATGTTAAGCTAATTTTAGACATTGGCGTGCTATCAAAGACATCAGCTAAGTCCAATAGAACCGGTGAAATATCATCCATAATATCACGCGCCTCTTGGCCCCTGAAAGCAGTAGGTTTGCTCTTCATCAGAGCTAAAAGATCACGTTGAACCATCGCATTAGAAATTCGTGTTTGTCTAAAGAATTGTGGTGCCAAAGACTCATCTACCAAGGCTAATTTATAAAGATTGGAGTTCAAGCTACGCACCACATAACGTGGATCTACACCATGACCATCTGTAGCACGGAAGAGTTCTTCCTTAGAAAAACCACGATAGTTAAATACAAACGGATATGAATTAGACAACACTTGGCATAAAGTGATAGGCTCTTGTTCTTCTTGTGTACAGCGTAAGTAGTCTAGCTGGCGATAGAAGGAATCATTTCGAGGCAAATCAGAGATGAATGGCTCAATATATTTTTCCACATAATGTTGGAAATGAATCAATCCATAGTTATTAGAGTTTCTAGAATATTGTAACAACAATGTTAAGGCCATAACTTGGAAGTGACCTAAAGTTAAATGAGGTAATACACGTAATGCATCAAAAGCTACGAGGTATGGCGTACTAGATTTAGGAGATTGAACCACATCTAGAAAAGCACCTAACGCAGCGGACTTCATCCACTCCGTATTTGTAGCGGCATATGCCTTTTGCATACTCATCAACGCTTCTTGAATAACAATATTCTCTAGTAATGCATTCACTTCAACAATTTTTGTAATATTGAGAGCTGCTAAAGCATCTCTTGTAATAGATTCTACATAGTGTTGCGTATCACCATGTAACACCCCAAAGGAATGAACAAATGGTGCTATAGCCAACTCAACGCATTTATCCTCATGAGCCGCTTTTGCCCATTGACCATGCGGTTCCTCCTCTTCAGTTAAACTTGTTGCCGCCAATTGTGCTTCAATTTCAGAAGCATCAAACAAACGCGTTTCATCTAATACCGATGGACCTTCCGCGGTTTGTATTTCGTTCGCACCACCTATCATCTGCGTAGCATCTATGCTATCCGCTTCATCAGCTTCAAAGGCTTCCACAGATTCACCCATAGCAATTGTATCTTCAACAGAGTTTGCGTTATTGAGAAGTTCATCTGTAACAACATCCAGGACAATAGTTTTATCCACCAACGGAGTAACACCTTGATTAGCTTGATTAGCTTGCTTAAGATCTGATACGGCTGTCATCACAATGGTTTCATCCCCTATTGGTGTGCCATTATCCGAACCTAATGCTAACGCATATTCTCCCTCTGAAACATGACTTGAATTAGACTTTAGAGTACTTCTTCTATTATAAGAGGTATCTATAGGATCAACCAGAGATTCAGCCGGTTCTCGCTCTTCACCGACCACCGTTTCAACTGTATCCGGAATTGATGCAGTATATACATTAGTACCACTCATATGAGTAATTGTTACATTGCCTTCTTGCGACTCCGTTGCAAATATAACATCATGATGCTCTTTAAGATTATTTTTATTACTTATGTTTTTATAGGATTTTTCTTTTGCCTTACTTTCACCATCACCACCGCTAAATACAGCATAGCAAACAGCAAAGAATCCCAATGCCACGACGGCTAATACAAAATACGGTATTAGGTTTGACATACTATCCCCCTACATCAATGCTTCATTATATGCAGCACGCTCACCGCCAATGCTCTTCGGACGAACACGACAAGCGGTCACATGTGCTTTCCCAATTTCTTTCACACAAAGACGTACAGGCACTGCAACGTGTTTCATGTGCATACCAATGAAAGTATCTCCAATATCGATGCCTACATCAGCTTGAATAAATTCAACCATCACAGGATCATCAAAATGTTCGTACGCCACCACAGCCAGGGCACCACCCGCATGACGTTGAGGAACAACATTAACTTCCTCCTCCCATGTCATAGCGCTACGGTCCATAACAAGTGCACGATTAATATGTTCACAACATTGAATCGCCAAGTTAAGTCCTTTAGCCTTAACAGCATTGTATATTTCATCAAATACGACCTGAGCCACATCAAGGTGAGAGTCAGTGCCGATTTTTTTACCTACAATTTCGCTAGTGGAACAGCCAACAACGAATAATTGACCTTCGCGAACCTTTGCTAAATCAAGTAATTCAGCCATCGCGTTGCGAGTTGACTGACGAATAGTTTCTACAGAAGTCATGTTATCGCCTCACTCAAATTGAATGTATAAAATCTATATGTATATTATCATAAAACCGACAGAATCGGTAGACTAAACTCTACACGTAACGGATGAACATCTTATGATTATGGCTTAACAACAAAAAGAGGCTTGCTTTAGCAAGCCTCTTTCAATCACTCAATGGTGATATTAGATTTTTCTGTAAGGTTTTTGGCCTAATTCGTAGAAGTTATTACCTTCAGTATCGCCAACTACGATGCAAGGGAAATCTTCAACAGTCAATTCAGCCAAAGCTTCTGGTCCAAGTTCACCATAAGCAAGTACTTCGTATTTTTTGATGGATTTTGCAATCAATGCTGCAGCGCCACCAACTGCTGCGAAGTATGTGCAACCATTTTTCTTCATGGATTCAACTACTGCTGGTTTACGGGAACCTTTACCGATCATGCCTTTGATACCTTGATCAAGCATTGTTGGTGTGTAAGCATCCATACGACCGGAAGTTGTAGGACCAGCGGAACCAATTGGATCACCAGGTTTTGCAGGTGTTGGTCCAAGATAATATACAAACTTATTTGTCCAGTCGATTGGCAATTTTTCACCACGCGCTAAAGCTTCAGTCATAACTTTATGAGCAGCGTCACGAGCGGAGTAAATTTTGCCAGTGATAAGAACGCTATCACCAACTTTTAATTTACGGGAAAACTCTTCATTATATTCTTCAGTATTAATGCGAATTGATTCAGCCATTGTTTTTACCTCCTATCGATTAAAGTACTACGTGAGCATGACGAGCAGCATGGCACATAATAGTAACTGCAACAGGAAGACCTGCGATGTGAGTTGCACCCCATTCGATGTTTACACCGATACAAGTTGTAGTGCCACCCAATTGTGGTCCAATACCAGTTTTGTTAACCATTTCCATGATTTCTTCTTCTAATTTTGCATAGTCTGCATCTTTATGAGGTACGCTAATGTCACGAAGCAACGCTTTTTTGGACATAACAGCTGCTTGGTCCATAGTACCGCCAATACCAATGCCGAGTACGATTGGAGGGCATGGGTTAGGGCCTGCATGTTTTACGATTTCAAGGACTGCATTTTTAACGCCTTCCACACCATCAGCAGGTACGAGCATAGCTACATCGGATTTATTTTCAGAACCGAAACCTTTTAATTCTACTTGAATATCTACTTTATCGCCAGGAACGATTTCAGTGTAGATGATTGCAGGTGTGTTATTTTGTGTATTTTTACGGTTGAACAATGGTTCAGCTACAACGGATTTACGAAGATAACCTTCAACATAACCAGCTGCAACACCAGCATTGATAGCTTCTGTAAGATCACCACCAACGAAATGAACATCTTGACCAACTTTTAAGAATACCATAGTCATACCAGTATCTTGGCAGTATGGACGATCTTCAGCATCGGCAATTTCTGCATTTTTAATAATTTGATCAAGAACGATACGACCTACTGAAGACTCTTCTGTTTCACGGCCTTTTTTCAAACCTTCATAGATGTCTTTTGGCAAGTGGTAAGCTGCGTCCATACACATTTGACGGACTGTTTTTGTGATTTCAGATACTTGAATCTCGCGCAAGATAATCCCTCCTCAGGAAAATAGTTGAATATTAATTCTAATACCGATGAGATAAAATAAAATTCTCAAACATATGAAAGAATATCTATCTCAAACCGATGAGATTAACTCTATACATAAATCGTAGCACACAATATAAGGGGATTCAACGTCTCACCTATACAGTTTTCTCAATGCTTTTCCAGTTTTTGAGAATTGTTTTCACGAATATTTTTGTATATATTTCGGTTTTTCAATAGGCTATATAGACCTTATTTTCTAGTCACTAAAATAGCCCTTCATTGTGATAAAAGTCATAGTCTATCATATATCAATAAGATTTTTATATCTTATATTTTTACCTACTTTCTTATATATAGATTTGGTTTAAAATTAACCACAAACATAGGCTATATCTAATAAGATAAATACACTTCTCTTTTAACTGATACTACTTTTCAACTAAATCTTATAAACTTTTCTATAATGCATATGTATACCGATTATCTTCAATATACTTATATTGCTAACTCCCATGCATTTGGAGTCATACAATCACCTTAGAACACAGTAAATACCTATAGTTAATAAGCTCTATAGATTTTATTAATTTTAATGACTCTCTCATCAAAATTATTGATAACTAATTTTATTTATAAAGTTATGTCTTTTAGTCATAATTGACAGTATCTATTTTATAGTGTTTTAAAAAAAATGCTTGCTTTTATAATTAATCTAACATATAATAACAATCGTACCATTCCTCGATAGCTCAGTTGGTAGAGCAATCGGCTGTTAACCGATCGGTCGTAG
>CABQQJ010000084.1 GCA_902466275.1 uncultured Veillonella sp.
ATGCGTTTTGAAACTGATTTAAGCCGACAAATCGGGGAGTGCATGACAAAAGATTCCCTTGTTACTGCACCGGAAGGTACATCTCTTGAAGCGGCGAAAGCTATCTTAAGCGAACATCGTATTGAAAAATTACCTCTTGTAGATGGCGACGGTAACTTAAAAGGCTTAATTACGATTAAAGATATTGAAAAAGCGACTAAATATCCAAATGCAGCAAAGGATGGTAGTGGCCGATTATTAGTTGGTGCTGCAGTAGGTGTTTCTCAAGATTTATATGATAGACTTGATGCTCTTATATCTGCTAAAGCTGACGTAATTATTGTTGATACTGCCCATGGGCATTCTGCAGGTGTTCTTCGTACGTTGAAGGATATTAAACAAGCGTATCCTCACATTCCTGTAATTGCAGGTAATGTGGCAACTGCAGCAGGCACTGAGGCTCTTATCGAAGCTGGAGCTGATGCAGTTAAGGTTGGTATAGGACCTGGGTCTATTTGTACAACTCGTGTCATTGCTGGCATTGGGGTACCTCAAATCACAGCAGTCTATGAGTCTGCTCAAGTGGGGCGTCGCTATGGAGTTCCTATCATTGCTGATGGGGGGATTAAATATTCTGGAGATATTGCTAAAGCTATTGCGGCTGGTGCTAATGTAGTTATGATGGGTAATATTTTAGCGGGTACTGATGAAAGCCCTGGAGAAACAGTGATTTATCAAGGCCGTTCTTATAAAGTATATCGAGGCATGGGTAGTCTAGGGGCTATGAAACTCGGTAGTAAAGATCGATATTTCCAAACAGAAGCTAAGAAATTAGTTCCTGAAGGTATAGAAGGTCGTGTACCATATAAAGGTATGCTGGCCGATACAATTTTCCAAATGGTTGGTGGTTTGCGTGCAAGTATGGGGTATTGCGGATGTCATAACATCCAAGAAATGATTGAAAATACTCAATTCATTCAAATTACAGCGGCTGGTTTGAAAGAAAGTCATCCGCATGATGTAAGCATTACCGTTGAAGCACCAAATTATAGTGGTTGATAATGGAGTATTACATTGAATAAACGTATTTCTGTTTTATCTGTGCCTATCGATTGTGTAACAATGGATGAGGCAGTCCAACGTATTTTACAATTAACTGAACAGCCGGGGCTACATTTAGTAGCAACGGCTAATGCAGAAATGGTTATGTTGGCTAATGAAAATCCTACATTGCACTCCATATTGAATAATGCTAGTCTCGTCGTTCCCGATGGGGCTGGCATTTTGTGGGCTGCAGAGCGTCAAGGAGAACATGTGCCTGAACGCGTAACAGGTGTAGACGTAACTATGGAATTGTTTAAAGTTGCGGCGACTCATCAAATTCCTGTATACTGCTTGGGGGCGGCACCTGGTGTTGCTCAACGAGCGATTGATAATATATCTGCTCAGGTAGGTGCATTAAATATAGCAGGAATTCATGACGGATTCTTTGATAGTGCAGAGGAACAAGAAATCATTAAATCTATAGCTGAATCTAAGGCAAAATTGGTATTTGTTGCCTTAGGTGTGCCAAAGCAAGAACAATGGATTGCAGAAAAGTTGAGTCACCTTGATGGCGTAGTAGCTATCGGTATTGGTGGTTCCTTTGATGTCTTGGCAGGTAATATTCCTCGGGCCCCAGAATGGATGCAACGAAATCGACTTGAATGGTTGTATCGATTATATTTAGAACCTCAACGGATTGGCCGCATGTTGGCTATTCCAAAGTTTATGTGGACCGTTATTAGAAATAAATAGGGAGTGTTGAATCGTGCCTACAGGACCAATTATTAAGGAAGGGTTTCCACTGATAGGGGCTATGCTCATTATCACTGTGGTGTTAGGATATTTAGGACATTATGTAATTGCGATTATTTCATTTATTCTGGCATTATTTTTCGTCAATTTCTTTAGAAATCCTAAACGTGTAATCCCTCAAGATCCAGATTTGATTTTATCCCCAGCGGACGGTAAAATCATGGATATTTCTGATGTATATGAAGATATTTACTTACATAAAGAATGTAAAAAAGTAACTATTTTCTTATCTGTTTTTGACGTGCATGCTAATCGTGCGCCTATTGATGGTAAAATTACGTACCGTCACTATACGATGGGTAGTTTCCTACCAGCATTCAAAGATGATGTAGGTTTTGAAAATGAACGTCATACTATTTGTATTGAAAATGATCGTACTTCCGTATTAGTAACGCAAATTGCGGGCCTTTTAGCAAGACGTATCGTATCTTGGACAGACCTAGATAGTGTACTTGAACGCGGTCAGTTGTACGGGATGATTAAGTTCGGTTCCTGTACTGAGCTCTATATGGATAAGGATGTAGAGTTGTTCGTGGAAAAAGGTCAACATATTACAGGTGGTGATACTGTTATCGGGAGGTTACGACATGAATAAATCTATTATTCCAAATTTATTTACTAGTGCTAATTTAGCCTTTGGTGTGCTAGGTATCACCTTATCTGCTACAGGAAATACTTTCTGTGCTGCTATTTGCGTATTATTATCTCTCGTAGCGGACGGATTAGATGGTCGTGTAGCAAGAGCATTAGGTGTAGCTGGTCCCATGGGGCGTGAACTAGACTCTTTGTCTGATGTAGTGGGCTTTGGTGTAGCGCCGGCTTACATGCTCTATATGAAAGAACTCTACGGTTTAGGCTGGGTTGCCTATGTACCATTATTAGTATTTGCTGTATTGGGCGCATTCCGCCTTGCTCGTTTTAACATTAAAACCGATGAAGTACATGGTTACTTTGAAGGATTACCAATTCCAGCTGCAGGCTGTTTGGCGGCAACGTACGTATTGTGTGGCGTATCGGTGCCTCAATTTGTATTGGTAGTTTGTATGATTGGTGTAGGCATCCTCATGGTTAGTGAAGTAAAATATCCTGACTTTAAAGGTAAGAGCGAAATTTATATTAATAAGCTTTCTTATGTGCTTACAGCAATTTTCGTGATAGCATGTCTCGTGTATGATTGGCATACTTGGGCTGTTATGATTTTTGCAGGCTATGTAATGTTTGGGCTCATCAATGGGGCTTTAAATATAGTACGTAAATAGATGTGTGGAGGAGAATAGTATGAATTACCTACTGGATCTATTACTGATTCCTATGCAGGTAATAATCGTAATTTATACGGTTTATTATTTTATACTCGCCGTTGTTGGTATGTGGCGGTCGCGAGTACATAAAAACTATACCCCTAAAAATTCCTTTGCCATCGTTGTATGCGCTCATAGTGAGGAAGCTGTTGTTGGTGAGTTAGTTAAAAACTTACGTGGCCTAGATTATCCAGATGATCTGTACGATATTTTTGTAGTTGCCGATAACTGTACAGATAAGACTGCGGAAGTAGCAAGTGCTGCTGGCGCTAATGTACATGTACGTGAAAATAAACAAGAAATAGGCAAAGGTTATGCCATGGGGTGGATGTTTGATCGGGTAGAACAAATGGATCGGAAATATGATGCATTCCTGATTTTTGATGCCGATAATTTAGTACATCCTCAATTTATGTTAGAAATGAATGATCATCTTGAAAAAGGTGAGTCTGTAATTCAAGGTTACTTGAACTCTAAAAATCCAACTGACTCTTGGGTAGCCGGTACGTTCTCCATAGCCTTTTGGATGGTTAACCATATGTGGCATTTAGCAAAATATCGTCTTGGATTATCTACGGCCTTAGGTGGTACAGGCATGTGTATTCGTACATCTATTATTCGCGAATACGGTTGGGATTGCAATAGCTTAACCGAAGATATGGAATTTTCCATGAAACTATTGACTCATGGTATCCGTACTTGTTGGGGGCATGATGCTATCGTATACGATGAAAAGGTTACGACTATGATGGCTTCTTGCAGACAACGTTTACGATGGGCTCAGGGGCAATTTGACTGTGCGGGTCGATATATTCCTAAATTATTTGCTATTGGTATCAAAACAGGGAATATTATGATTTTGGATGGTATATTCCAAGTGAGTCAACCTTATTTCTTATTGTTGACAACCGTATACTTGGTGTTATCCTACATCAATGCGTATACTCCAATTTATACAAATATTTTGTATCAAATTATGCCTATGTCTGTATGGACAATTATAGGTGTTGGTCAATATCTATTCCCATTAATTGTATTGTTGAAAATCAAGGTACCACCAAAGATTTGGTTCTATTATTTACTATATCCATTATTTGTTTATTCTTGGATCCCAGTAAATATTTTAGGGTGGTTCCGCCGTCATAATAAGGTATGGTCTCATACAGTCCATACGAGAGCTGTGGGCTTAGATGATGTTAAATTAACACGTATGGGCAATATGAATAAGAATGAAAAATAGAATCTGTAGGAGTGACTATGCATATTTTAATGTGTAATGACGATGGCATTTTAGCAGATGGTTTACGTCATCTTGCATCGTATTTAAGTCAATATTATAGAATTACCGTTGTAGCACCTGCTAATGAGCAAAGTGCTAAATCCCATGCATTGACGACTGAGATTCCTTTAAAATTAGATGCGTACAATGGCGAGGATGAAAATCCTCGCCTTTATGCTCTAACGGGAACGCCGTCTGATTGTATGAAGTTTGGCCTTAGTTATTTATTGACTGATGATATGCCTGACCTTGTAATTTCTGGTATTAATCATGGTTTTAACTTAGGCTCTGATGTATTGTATTCTGGTACTGTATCAGCTGCTATGGAAAGTTGTTTTTACGGCATTCCAGGATTAGCTTTGTCTGTTGAGCGCTATTCTGCTGAACGAGGCGCTGAAATGCATCCCTTTATTCATGAATTAATTGATAAAATTTATGTTAAGGGCCAGTTTAGTGGTTTGCTTAATGTGAACTTCCCATTGCGTGGCATTTGTGATTGGGATCATTTTAAAATGGTGAGCCAAGGCTTGCAGACTTATAGTAATATTATCGATGCTCGTATTAACTCAAGAGGGCAGGATTACTATTGGCTAGCAGGTGAATTAGATTATGGTGCTGAAAGTGTGCCTACCGATGTAGAATATGCTCGTAAGGGATATATTACAGGGGTAGCACTTACGTGGAAACAGCAATGTGATTCCGA
>CABQQJ010000085.1 GCA_902466275.1 uncultured Veillonella sp.
TGACTGTCCGACAGGCTTGCTAGTGATGTCCGAAAATGGGCCTGTAACTGGCAAAGGAGGTTGTATCTCCTGTGGGCATTGTATTTCTGTCTGCCCTACACTTGCTCTTGATAGTGATATGACACCACGTAAAGAGCAAATCGATATCACAAAAGAACAAAAGTTAACGCCAGAGCAAGCTGAGTTATTCTTACGCAGCCGTCGCTCTATTCGTAATTATCAAAATAAACCAGTTCCTGCTGAGCTTATTCGCAAGGTATTAAATGTTGCGAGAATGGCTCCCACACCAACAAATACACAAGGTATTTCTTATATTGTAATTCGGGATAAACAAAAGTTGCGCCGCATTGCAGATCTCGTTCTTGAGTGGATGCATTTAGCTGCAAAAACAGTGCCAATTATGCGCCTTTATGCTCGTGCGGCTCAAGCAGAAGTAGATAAAGGCAAGGAGTATATCTTGCGCGATGCGCCGGCTCTCGTCGTGGCAATTGGCTCTAAAAAAGATATTCATCGTACCCATGATAGTGGTCACTCTTGCTTGTCTTATGCTGAGCTATATGCGCCGACTTTAGGCCTTGGTACTTGTTGGGCAGGCTTTTTTGAACATGCTGGAGAAGCTGAATACCAACCATTATTAGATGAATTAGGTGTACCTGATGATAAAATTGTAGCTGGTGGCATTCTTATGGGATATCCTAAAGTACGATATCGCAATATTGTAGAGCGTCAACCATTAGATGTTACATTTGATACAGAAGAGTAAAAAAGAGATGCCCCAATGATTGTAATCATTGGGGTATCTCTTTTTAGTTATATAGTGACGATATAAACTTTATTAATTGGCAGTTGTAATAGTGCCTTTGAATGTTTCGTCGATGTATTGTTTAATAGCATCAGATTTGTAAATATCTGCAATTTTTTTGTATGTTTCGTTGTCTTTGTCTTCACTACGAACTGCAAGTACGATAACTGTTAGTGGTTCATCTTTAGATTCGAAGAAGAAACCTTGTTTTTCTACACTAAGACCAGCACTTTGCACATAGTTCATTGGAATAACTGCAATTGTTACATCATCTAGACTACGAGGTAATTGAGCTGCTTCTAGTTCTTGAATCTTTATATTCTTCGGGTTAGATGTGATATCTGCAACTGTTGCTTTGAAGCCGACACCATCTTTTAACGTAATTAATCCAGCTTTAGCTAATAATGCTAATGCACGACCACCATTAGTAGGGTCATTTGGGATAGAAACAGTAGCGCCTTCAGGTACATCTTGTACGCTGTGTACACTATTACTATATAAGCCCATACGCACCAAAATTGTTTTACCGATTGCTACTAAGTTGGAACCATTTTGTTTGTTAAAGTTTTCCATAAATGGTACATGTTGATAAGCATTCAGTTGAATATCGCCATCTGCAAGGGCTTTATCAGGTGTTACATAGTCTGAGAATTCAACTACTTTAAGATCGATTCCTTGTTTTTTAGCTTCTTTTGCTACAGCTTCAGCTACTTGTGCATGAGGACCAGATGTAGCACCTATTTTGATTTCTTTTTGTGTTTGTGTTGATTGATTTGATGTACTACCACAACCAGCGATAGCAAATGCAAGAGCACCGATAAGTAATGGTGCTAACAATGTTTTTAATTTCATATAATCATCCCTTTCAAGTCTTATAATGGTTATATCCTATCATGGATGAAGGGGATTTGTATATGATAAAAGCATATCAGTTAGCTATAGATTAAAACTATGGTGAAATTCTAGCTCATTTATAATACAATTCAATATAATATATTGATTAATGTGTTATATTGAATGTGTGATCGCTAGGTAGTAAATTTATATTTTAAATATTTTTGTATAATTCTAATATGGATTCATATATCTATATGTCGGATATATCTATATGTCGGATTAATGGAGGATGTATGTATAATTTTGATTTTTATAACCCTACACATATCGTATTTGGTAAAGACCGTTTAGATGAATTAGATACATTGGTACCAAAGGATGCAAAGGTGCTCATTACTTATGGTGGTGGCTCCGCTGTGCACAGTGGTCTTATTGATCGCATTGTGAAAGCTCTTGGTAACCGCAAGGTTGAGCAGTTTGGTGGTATTGAGCCAAACCCATCTCTTGAAACTTGTGAACGTGCGGTAGCTTTCATTAAAGAACATGGCGTAGATTTCGTTCTCGCTGTAGGCGGCGGTTCTGTAGTAGACGCTACAAAACTTATCGTTATGGGCGCTACCTATGATGGACCTGTTATTGAGGTTATGAAAGCTGGTGTGCCAGAGGTTCCGGTAGACATGGTACCAAATCCATTACCATTTGGTACAGTTATGACACTTCCTGCGACTGGTTCTGAAATGAACAATGGTGCAGTTATTACTTATGGTGACGGTAAATACCCTGTATTCAGTAGCTTAGTATTCCCTAAGTTCTCCATGCTTGATCCAACATTGACTTTCACATTGCCTGAAAAACAAGTTAAGAATGGTGTTATCGATACTTTCGTACATACTACAGAGCAATATTTAACATATCCTGTAGAAGGCCGTATTCAAGATCGTTTCAGTGAAGGTATTTTGAAAACTATGATTGAAATCGGCAAAGAAACGGTAGAGAATCCAGAAAACTACGATATTCGTGCTAACCACGTGTGGGCCTCTACATTGGCATTAAATGGTTTAATTGGTGCCGGCGTGCCACAAGACTGGGCAACTCATCTGATTGGCCATGAGTTAACTGCGGCGTACCATCTTGACCATGGGATTACATTAGCTATTGTATTGCCTGCATTGTTAGAAGTGAAAAAAGCAGACAAGCTTGAAAAATTGGCACAATATGCTACACGTGTATGGCATATTACAGAAGGTACAAATCAAGAAAAAGCAGATAAGGCTATCGCTAAAACCCGTGAATTCTTCGAGTCCCTTGGTGTATCTACCCATTTGAAAGACTATGGTCTAGGCGAAGAAGCAGTTGATAAAATTGTGAAACAATTAGAAGCCCATGGTATGACACAACTTGGTGAAAAAGGCGATGTAACACCAGAAGTAGCTCGCGAGATTTTAATGCGTGCCTTATAATTAAGGGGATTAACAGTGTAAACTTGTATGATATGGAAAGGAGGCGCTCCCTATAAATAAAATAAAAAATAGAAGTGCATTTTCTTTTGCACTTCCTATTATGATTCCCATGGGGCTTAGTTTCCTTTTTCTTGGAGTAGGCTTTGGTTTGTATGCTACCAGTCAAGGGTTTCCTTGGTGGACCGCTCCTGTTTTAGCTAGTACCATATTTGCAGGCTCCATGGAGTTCGTAACTATTGGGCTGTTAATGGCAGGCTTTGATTCAGTGAATACTTTTATGTTGACCTTGTTTGTCAATGGGCGCCATTTCTTCTATGGTCTATCTGCACTACAGCGATATGTGCATATGGGATGGAAATGGTTTCCTACAGTTGCGTGGATGTGTGATGAAAGCTTTGCAATTAATGTATCTACGAAGTTACCCGATGATGTAGATGAAAAATGGTTCTACTTCCATGTATCGTGGCTTAATTATATCTTCTGGGTGGTGAGTACTCTTGTAGGGGGATTGTTCGGTGATTTATTAGCATCTGTAGATTTGCGAGGTATTGGTTTTGTATTACCTGGCTTATTTATTGTTATATTCCTTGAAATGTTATTTAATGCTAAAAGTAATAATATTCGAGGCTTAGGTGCTGTTGGAGCCGTTGTAGCACTAGCAATGCTTCTATTAACGGGAAAATCCTTATTTATGCTTGCTTCTATGGGGTGTATGCTTGTAGTATGTTATATAGCGTATAAGTGGGGAGGTGTACATCTTGACTAGTTTTGAAATAGTCATTACCATTGCCATTGTTGTAGCGGGCACATTACTTACACGTTTCTCTGCTTTTCTTATTTTCCCACCTGGTAAGAAGGCCCCAGATTTTGTACAGTATTTAGGCAAGGCATTACCTGCAGCGGTTATGGGGATGCTTGTTGTGTATACCTTTAAAGATACAATTGTGTTATCCTATCCATATGGAGTACCGGAACTTATTGCTTTATTAGTGACCGTTGGCATGCATGTATGGAAACGAAATATGTTTATGTCTATTGGAGCCGGCACTGTAGTATACATGATACTTGTTCAAGCCGTATTTAATGTACCTAAATAGAATAAAGCACACTAAAATAAACCACTTATATCTATTCCTAAATTAGATATAAGTGGTTTTGTTATTTATGTACTGTTTTATTTATTGAGACAGCGTAGTTGTAATATTTATTTTAACTATTGCCAATTATAAATAAATGTTAGTATATTCTATTTAAGTTGTAATAGTCTTTCAAGACCTGGTGCAGTATGATGGTCTTCCAAGAAGTCTTGTTGATCTAATAATTCCATAACGTCCATGTCGATGTTAGTTAATTTGAAATCGAATACATCAAAGTTAGCTTCCATATGGCTCACGTTATTTGCCTTTGGCAATGGAATGATGCCCCGTTGGATGTGCCAACGCAAGATGATTTGATGTTTTGAAACACCGTATTTTTCCGACAAGCTTTTGATGATTGGATGGTCAAAAATTGGTTGGCGGTCACGGGTAAATGGAGACCATGCCATACCTACAACTTGATGCTTTCTCATCAATTGTAAGAGTGATTGACGTTGGTTGAACGGGTGGCATTCGATTTGGTTGACCACCGGTTTTACATTGCAGTGGTACAACAAGTCAATGAGGCGATCCTCGTAGAAGTTAGATAGGCCTAACCCACGAAGTACATTTTGATCGTATAATTCTTCCATGGCGCGCCAAGAACCGTAGTAATCACCCAGTGGTTGATGCACCAGCATGATGTCAATATAGTTGGTATTTAATTTCTTTAAGGAACTTTCAATAGCACGCATCGTATTATCGTAGCCTGCATCAGTGTGCCAAATTTTAGTAGTGATGATTATATCTGTTCGTTTGATACCAGATGCTCTGATTCCTTTAGCCACGGCTTCTTCATTGCCATAATAGGCGGCCGTATCGAGTAAACGATAGCCTACGCCAAGTGCATTAGCAACGGCTTGCTCC